>JAGNIJ010000019.1 GCA_018001225.1 Kiritimatiellia bacterium
TCTCGGGGACGCCCCACAGAACATCCTCCGCGATGACATGCCCCGCAGCCTTCGGGTTGACCACCAGCAGGTCGATCTCCTCCTCGGCCTGTTTCGGCCGGGCCGAGACCTGGTACTTGGACGGCTGGCGCACCAGGAAGCCCTGCGCTTCGAAATATTCACGCACGATCCATTCGCTGACGGCGGACATACATCACCTTTCCCGTTCTGTAGCCGGGACCGGCGGTCCCGGCCGCCGGCTTCACCGAAGCCGGCTACAGTTGATCCCAAACCTCCCGCAACACCTCGTCCGGCGCCTCGACGCCCGGGCGTACGGCGCCGATCCGCCCGGCCAGCACGAACTTCAGCACCCGGTCCTGCGTCTTCTTGTCCAGGGTCATGGCCCGGCGCACGGCGGGCCAGTCGAGGTCCGGCCGCTCCACGGGCAGGCCCAGGGCTCGCAAGAGCGAGATCACCCGATCGGCCTCCGCCGGCGGAAATCCCGTCACGCGGCACGACAACTGCGCCGCGTAGGCCATGCCCAGGCTGACCGCCTCGCCGTGCAGGTACGTCCCGTAGCCCGTGACCTGCTCGATCGCGTGGCCCAGCGTGTGCCCGAAATTCAGGATCGCGCGCAGGCTGCGCTCGCGCTCGTCCAGCCGCACCACCTCGGCCTTGATCCGGCAGCAATGCGCGATCACGGTTTCCATCAGCGCCGGTTCGCCGGCCCGCAGGCCCGGCACGTTCTTCTCCAACTCGTCGAAGAACGCGGCGTCGCGGATGACGCCGTACTTCAGCACCTCGGCCAGGCCGGCGGTGTACTCGCGCGGCGGCAACGAGCGCAGCGTCGCGAGATCCGCGACGACCAGCACAGGCTGATGAAACGCGCCGACCAGGTTCTTGCCGCGCGGCAGGTTGATGCCCGTCTTGCCGCCGACCGAGCTGTCCACCATCGCGAGCAGGCTGGTCGGGACCTGGACGTACCGGAGGCCGCGCAAGAAGCTGGCCGCAAGGTAGCCCGCAAGGTCGCCCACCACCCCGCCGCCCAGCGCGACAATGAACGCGCGGCGGTCCAGGCCGCGGTCCAGGGCCTCGTCGTACAGGCGGAACAGCATGGCCTCGGCCTTGGACGATTCCCCGGCCGGGACCGCGACGCGCCCGACCTGGAAACCGGCCGCCCGAAGGCCGTCTTCCAAGGCAGGGCCGTAGAGCGGATCCACGTGCGTGTCGGAAACGATCAGGGCAGAGGGCCCCAATTCGAGCTCGCGGCAGAGCGCGCCGGTCTGCGCCAGCACGCCCTCCCCGATCCGTATTTCATAGGAGCGCGCCCCGAGGTCCACTTTGATTTTACAGGCCATCAAGGATGAGCAAATAGGGCCGCGCCCAGCCGGTGTCAACATCATAGCGCCTGCTTCCCTGTTGCCGCCACGTAATTTCCACGCTACCGTGATCACATGCACATCTTACGCACCGCGCCGATCCTGCTCCTGCTCCTCGCCGGGACCGTTTTCGCGGAGGAATCCCCGTCGCCCGCGGTTCCGGCCTCCGAGCCGCCTGCCCTCGCCTCCGACGTCGTCGCCCGCGTCGGCGACTTCGACGTGCCGTACGAGTGGTTCCTCCACGAGTTCCGGTCGTCCTTCTTCCGCCATACCGGCGAGCCGGACGTTCGCGAGGCGGTCTTCCAGCCCTTTCTCGAGCGCATGACCCTTTACGCCCTCGCCCGGCAGGAGGGGCTGCAGGATCAGCCCGCGTTGCGCGCGCGAATCCGGGAGCGCGTCGACGGCATGCGGGCGTACATGGAATACCAGCTGGCCATGGTCGAAGTGGGCATGGTCATGCAAGAGTATCTCGAAGCCCGCGGCGTGACTGCGGACTCGATCCGGGTCGGCGACGAGGACCTGCAGGCTTTTTTCGACCGGCACGTCAAGGGACGGCCCGGCGCCCCGGATACGCTGGAGGACGTCCCCGCGGAAATCCGGGACCGTATGCGCCAGGACATCGCCATGACCCGGTACGCCGAATCCGTCAGCGCGGCCCTGGCGGAATGGAAAACGAACATGCCCGTGGCCGTGAATACCGACCTCGTCCGTTCGGTGCCGCTCCCGGAGATGAACGGCGCGCCGCCGGGCATGACGCCGCCAGCGGTGCGCGCATCAGGGCCCGCGGTTGAAGAGTGACGCCCAGTCCAACTCCGTCTCGCGGTAGATCCGGTCCACCTCGTCGAGGAACGCCGCGATCTCCTGCTCGCCGTTGTAGCCGACCCGCCGCGCCAGGGCCTCGAGCCGGTTCCGCCGGTGCTCCGCGCCCAGGGAAATGATGGAACCCATGACCTCCTGCATTTCGGCGCGGAGCCGGTCCTTTTCCTCCGCCTCGCCGGCCTCTTCGGCGCGGGTCCGGATCTCGTCCAGCTTGAGCAACTGCTCCTTCAGCCGCGCCACGAGGTCCTGTTCCGCCGCGTCCGCGGGCGCGGCGGCCCGGCCGTCCAGCCGGTCGAATTCCCGGTCCATTGCCCGGTCGTACTTCTCCAGGTCGCGCAGGACGTGCTCCGGGAGCGGGGGCGGTTCTGTCTTCTCTACGGGGGCGGCCGGGGGAACATCGACCGGCTGAATCTCGACGCCGGCGGGCCTGAGCGCGGCCGGCTCCCGCGCGAATTCCGGCCGGGGCGTTGGGGCCCGGACGGGCTCCGCGGGGCGCGCGGCGTCCGGCGCGAGAACGGCGGCCGGCGCCGCCGTCCGCAGGACACGGATTTCCTCCCGGCAGGCCGCGGCCTTCCGCAGCGCCAGGCCGGCCGCCAGCAGCGCGGCGAGGGCGATCAGGGCCAGGGCCATGGACAGCTTGTTCATGCCGGCTCCCTTACACCATCGGGCCGCGCCTGCCAACTCAATCCGGCCGCCGCCAGGACTGATTCATAAACGATCGTAACCCGTTTCAACCATGGAAGAACAAGGCGCGCGCACACCAGGGCATGCGCGGGCCTCGAGGGCGAGGCCGCGCTACACGGACGCCGCGAATGCGGTACTCGGCGTAGCCCGCGACCGCCCCCGGTCGCGGGGCCGTTGGCTCCGCGGATTCCGGACCCCCACGTTTCGCGAGGTGAGTCCCATTGAGAAAAATCGCATTCCCTTCACGGATCGAGGATTCACCGTTCTCATGAATCAGTCCTGGGCCGCCGCGGCGCCGGGCCGATTCGCTGTTGACCGGGCGGGGGTGGGTGTTTATGTTTCGGCGTTTCGTACCAGGATTCGGGGCAGAGAGAAAGGGCGCGTGCGATCATGGCCATGCTGATTACCAAGTTTCACAGTCTGATCCGGAACCGCCTGCTGTGGGCGGCGTTCCTCGTGATCATCGTCTTCACCTTCGTGATCTGGGGCACCACGACCTCGGGCAGTAAGGACCAGGAAGGCGCCAACTCGGCCGGGAAGCTGGACGGCGAGTACGTGCCCATGGAGGAGTTCCGGCGCGCCTATTTCAGCACGTACATGTCCATCGTGCTGAACGTCGGCCGGCCCCTGAACGTCACCGCGGAACTGGACCGGCAGATCAAGCAGGCCGCGTGGCGCCGGCTGGCGGCGCTCCGCCAGGCCGAGGCGCTCGGCCTGACGGCCAACAACGATGAAGTTATCGCCACGATCCGCGGGCACCAGGGCTTCCAATACCAGGGCCAGTTCAGCCCGCAGCACTACCAGGCCTTCGTTCAGAACGTTCTGAACCGCCTCGGCTTTGCCGAGGTCCAGTTCGAGGAGCACGTCCGGCAGGAGATCGCGCTCCAGAAACTGCAGTACATGGTCCAGCAGGCCGTCCTGGTCACCCCGTACGAGATCAACCGCGCGATCACGACCTTGAGCGACACCTTCGAGGCGGAGTACGTTGCGATCGGCGAGAAGGACGTCGAGGACGAAGTCCGGGTCGGGGAAACAGAGGCCCGCGCGCTGTTCCTGAAGGACCCCGCCCTGTTCACCATCCCGGAGAAGGTAAGCCTGCGCTATGTCGCGCTGCCGCTGACCAACTACACCGCCGCGGTCACGGTCGCCGAGGAGGACGCGCTGGTATACTACGACGATTTCATGGATTCGTTCGTCCGCACCAACCGCGTCCGGATCGCCGCCGACGAGGAAGGGGCGGAGCCCCCGGCGGAGGACGAGGAGGCCGCCTGGTCGAACGAAATCGTGCAGTTGACCTTCGACGAGGTGAAGACCAGCATCGTCGAGCGCATGACGATGGACCGCGCGCGGGACAAGGCGGTGGAAGCGGCGACGGAACTGGTGATCCGGCTCGCGCCGGACCGGGAGGGTCAGGCCCTGACCTTCGAGGACGTGATGGCCAAGGCCGGCCTGGCGATCCGGACGGCCGGCCCGTTCGCGGCGAACGAGCCCGTGGAGGGCGTGGACGCCGGGCTCGAATTCAACCGGGCCGCGTTCACTCTGCGAGACACGCCGGATGAGTATTTCAGCGACGCGGTCGTGGGCAGCAACGCGGTGTACGTGCTGGCCCTGACGGAGCGGTTCGACGCCCGCGTTCCGGAGTTCGAGGAAGTGTCGGAAGACGTGCTGAAGGTCGCACGCCAGCAGGCGATCGCCGAGGCCATCACGAAGAAGGCGCAGTCCGTGCGGGAGGTGGCGCTGGCCGCGCAGGAGGCCAAGGGCCCGTCGTTCGCCAACGCCGCGGAGTCCTTCAAGCTCGATCCGGTGCGCGTCGGGCCCTTCAGCCTGACCGAGGGCCTGGACGAGCAGGCCGCCTACAGCGAGGAGCTGTTGAGAACGGTCCTCCTGCTCAACGAGGGAGAGGTCAGCGAGCCCATCGTCGCCGAAGACGCCGTGCTCGTCATCCGCCTCGCAAAGCGCAGCGCCGGGGAGACCACGGAGCTCGAACCCATGCGCGAGCAGATCGCCGACTCCATCCGCCGGCAGCGCAACCGCACCCTCTTCAGCGAGTGGCAGGAATACCTGCTCCGGGCGGGCCGGCTGGAGGACCGCATGGCCGTACCGGACGAGGAGATGCCCGCGGACGAGGAGGATCTCCCGGAAGAGGCCCCGGCCCCGGACGCGGAGTCCTGACCGGGCCGGTCCGGGAAAAGAATCCGCTTGAATTCCGCCGGGCGGGTGATAGCGTCTCGCGCCCGTTGGGATTCCCGTCGCCTTTCCCCGGGAGCGGAGGTTTCCGCAGCCCGGGGACCGGCGGGCGCCGGCGGGTCCGGCAGATCCCGACCGGAGGTTGGAAGTACTTCCATCCATGCAAGAAAACGATGGGCAATGTCTCGGCCTTGCCCCCCTGCGTCTGGCCGACCGTCCTTTGTTTCACGATCTGTTCTCCCGCCAGGCCCGTCCGATCTCGGACTACTCCTTCGCGGGCACCTTCCTGTGGAGCGCGAGCCTGAAGCTCTACTGGGGCCTGCTCCACCGGCATCTCTGCGTCTTCGCCAACGGCACGGGCGACCTGACCATGCTGGTCCCGCCGATGCCGGAGCCCGGCGCCGGGCCCGACGACCTGGGGCGCTGCCTGCGGGAGTGCTTCGCCCGGATGGACGAGTACAACGAGCGCCACAGCCAGCGGCACCGCTCCCGCGTCGAGTACGTGTCCGAGGAAATGCTGGCGCGGTTGCGCGCCGCGCCCGGCTTCGATCTGGAGGCCGCGCCCATGGGCGGCGACTACATCTACGACATGGCTCGGATGATCGACCTGGCCGGGGGCGGGCTCAAATCCAAGCGCAGCGCCCGCAACAAGTTCCTGCGCGACTACCCGGATCACCGGACGGAACTTTTGACCCCCGCGCATCGTCCGGCCTGCCTGGCCCTGCTCCTGCGCTGGCAGCAGCACGCGGAACTGAAGTATGGGAACGAACCGCAGTTCGAGGAGGCGGCGGGAACCCGGGTGCTGCGCCGCCGCGAAGTCGCGGCCTGCGAATTCTCGCTGGACCACATGGACGCGCTGAACCTGAAGGGCCTGGCCCTTTTCGTCGGCGCCGAGCTGGTCGGCTTCACGCTCGGGGAGGCGCTGACGGCGAACCAGGCCTCCATCCTGATCGAAAAGACGCACCCGGACTTTCCCGGCGCGCCGCAGGTCATCTTCTCCGAGTTCTGCCGCCAGGGCTGGGCCGGATACGCCGAATGCAACGCGGGGGACGACTGCGGCATGCCGTCGCTGCAGTTCACCAAGGAAAGCTACCGGCCCATCGCCCGGCTGCACAAGTACAGCCTGGCGCGGCGCGTGCCGACGCGCTGCGAACCGGGGCCCGTCGTCCTGGAACTCTGCCCTCCGCCCCGGGCCCTCTGCGCATGAAGAGGCCCTGCCGCCCGGGCCGGCTGACGGATCTGCGTGCGCTGACGGCGCTCGAGGCCCTGTGTTTCGAGCACCCGGGCGAGCGCTTCCACCGCCGACAGATCCGCGGCCTGCTGCTCAATCCGCGCGCCGGCGTGTTCGTGATCCGGCGCGGCGGCGCCCCGGCGGGGTGGGCGGCGGGACTGGTGCGGCGCGCCCGCGGGCGTTGCGCGGGCCGCCTCTATGCCCTCGCCGTGCATCCGGATTACCGGGGGCGAGGCTTCGGGCTCCGCCTGGCGAAGGCGGTTCTGGAGGACCTGCGCCGGCGCGGCGCCCGAACGGTCAGCCTGGAAGTCCGTGCGGACAACCGCGCGGCGCGGCGCCTGTACGAGGGCCTGGGCTTCATCGCGGCCGGCGCCCTGCCCGACTATTACGGGCCCGGCCTGCACGGACTCCGGATGCGCCGCCCGGCGACGACGTTCAGGACTCGGGCCGCAGCGACGAGTGGTGCTCGACGATCCGCCACCGGCCGTCCTGCAGGCGGTAGACGAAGGTGAACCGCGCGTCCACCTCGCGGACAATCCCGTCCGGGTCCGTCAGTGTGAACGTGTAGAGGCCCGAGCGGATCGCGAGGTCCCCAAACCGGCGCAGATGGCTCTCCGTGATGACGCCGGCCGGCTGCTTCTCCAGGAAATGCACGAAGTAGTCCCGAATACCCTCGGGCCCGACGCGCACGCGACCGGACAGCGTGGGCAACAACACCGCATCCTCCGCGTAGAGCGCCACCACCGTGTCCGGGTCGCCCGTCCGCAGGGCCGCGTCCCACTGGTCGAACAGCGCGGCCACCTCCGCCTCCCCGCCGGCGACCTCCGGGGTCTGGGCGCACGCCACAACGCCGGCCAGAATACATAACCATCCCGCGAGCCGCCTCTCTCGTCTTCTCATGTTTTCATTCTCCCCTCGATGAGCCCCATCTTCGCCCTTTCCGGGCAGAAGGGAAAGCCCTTTGCGCCGGTCCCGGCCTCCAATAATTCCAGTTGACGCGGAGCCTTTCCCGGTCCACGTTTTCCGGACTTGCGATGGGAAACGACACCATGCCGGCCAAACGGATCATACCGTGCCTGGACATCAACGCCGGGCGCGTGGTCAAGGGCGTGCGCTTCGTGGAACTCCGCGACGCGGGCGACCCGGTTCAGGTCGCCCGCGCCTACGAGGCGCAGGGCGCGGACGAGTTGACCTTTCTCGACATCACCGCCTCGCACGAGGCGCGCGACACGATCGTCGAGGTCGTCCGCGCCGTCGCGCAGCAGGTGTTCATGCCCCTGACCGTCGGCGGCGGCGTGCGCACCGCGGCGGACATCCGGCGGATGCTCCAGGCGGGGGCGGACAAGGTCTCGCTGAACACCGCGGCACTGCTGAACCCCGGGATCATCGACGAGACCGCGAGGCAGTTCGGCAGCCAGTGCATCGTCCTGGCCATCGATGCCCGCAAGCGGACCGGCGGGCCAGGCCCGGCTTCGCCAGGAACTTCGCCGGGGCAAGGCTGGACGGTGTTCACGCACGGCGGCCGCAAGCCCACCGAGCGCGAGGCGGTCGAGTGGGCGCGCGAGGGCGTCGGGCGCGGCGCGGGAGAGATCCTGCTGACCAGCATGGACCGCGACGGCACGCAGGACGGGTACGATTTGGAATTGACGCGGGCCGTGTCCGAGGCGGTCCCGGTGCCGGTGATCGCCTCGGGGGGCGTCGGCGCGCTGGATCATTTCTACGACGGGATCGTGCTCGGCAAGGCGGACGCGGTGCTCGCGGCCTCGGTCTTCCATTTCGGCACGTTCACGATCCCGCAGGTGAAGGAGCACTTGAAACGGAAGGGCGTGGAGGTGCGGCTGTGAACGAAAAAGAAGATGGGCTGGAGCTACGGCTGGATTTCAACAAGCTGACGCAGGCGACGTCGGCCAACGCCGGGATCATCCCGGTGGCCGTCCAGCACGCGGACACAGGCGAGGTGATCCTCGTCGCCTACACGAACGAGCCGGCCTTCCGCAAGGCCGTCGCCGACCGGTCGCTGGTGCTGTGGAGCACCTCGCGGAAGGAGCTGTGGGAGAAGGGCAAGACCTCGGGCGAGACGTTCGACCTGGTCGAGGTGCGGGTGAACTGCGAGCAGAACTCGCTGCTCTACCGCGTCCGCCCGCGCCGCGGCGGGATCTGCCACACGAAAAACAGGAGCGGGCAGCCGCGGAACTGCTATTATCGGCGGCTCAACCTGGAGACGGGCAAGCTGGAGAACCTGGACCCTTAAGAAGAACCGCGGATCACGCGGATTAGCGCGGATGAAATCAACCCATCCGCGGCGATCCGCGAAACCCGCGGTCAAGGATTCGATTTTGAGCTGTTTCCCCGATAAAAAGGCCTTCCTCGAGAAGGCGAGGCAGGGCAACCTGGTGCCGGTCTGGCGCGAGCTGCTGGCGGACCAGGACTCCCCGGTTTCGGCGTACGAAAAGGTACGCGAGCACCTGCGCCGGAAGGGTCACGCGACGCACACGTTCCTGCTGGAGAGCGTCGAGGGCGGCGAGAACGTCGGCCGCTACTCGTTCATCGGCGGCGCGCCCCGCGCGATCCTGCGCGCGTACGGGCGGCGCGTCACCCTCCAGCGGCCGGGCGGCGCCGAGGAGACGCTGGAGGCGGACGCCGATCCGCTCGACGCGCTCCGCCGCACCATGGCGCAGTTCCGCCCGGTCCCGGACCCCGCCCTGCCCCGCTTCATCGGCGGCGCGGTCGGGTTCCTCGGCTACGACTGCGTCTCCGTGTTCGAGCCGCGCGTCCCCGCGCGGACCGACCCGTCCCTCCGCGCGCCGGACATGGTGTTCATGATCACGGAGGCGCTGATCATCTTCGACCGCGTGCGCCATACGATCCGCCTGATCGCCAACGCCTGGATCGGGGACGACGCGGAGGCGGCCTACGAAGGGGCGATCACCGTGATCGAGAACCTGACGGAGGCGTTGCGGACGCCGCGCGCGAGCACGCTGATCGACCGCCACGCGCCGGCGCCGGAGATCGAGCCCCGCTCGAACACCCCGCGCGCCGAGTTCGAGGAGGCCGTGCGGCGCGCCCAGGAGTACATCCGGGCCGGCGACATCATCCAGGTGGTGCTGTCCCAGCGTTTCGAGACGGATTTCACGGGCGACTCGCTGGACGTGTACCGGGCGCTGCGGTCCATCAACCCGTCGCCCTACATGTTCTGCCTCGACCTGGGCGACAGCGCGATGGTCGGCTCGTCGCCGGAGGTCCACGTCCGGGGCGAGGACGGCCGCGCGGAGCTGCGGCCGATCGCCGGCACGCGGCCGCGCGCGGTGGACCCGGCGGAGGACGCACGGCTCGCGGCCGAGCTGCTGGCGGACCCGAAGGAGCGGGCGGAGCACATCATGCTGGTGGACCTCGCGCGCAACGACCTTGGGCGCGTCTGCCGGTACGGGTCGGTCCGCGTCCCGGAGCTGATGGTCATCGAGCGATACAGCCATGTCATGCATATTGTCTCCGACGTGGCGGGCGAGTTGGCGCCGGGGATGGACGCCTACCAGCTCATGCGCGCGACGTTCCCCGCGGGCACCGTCAGCGGCGCGCCGAAAATCCGCGCGATGGAGATCGTCGCCGAGCTGGAGCGGGCCCGGCGCGGGCCCTACGCCGGCGCGGTGGGCTACTTCAGCTTCAGCGGCAACCTCGACAGTTGCATCACGATCCGCACGATCATCCTCGACCTCGGCAAGGCCTACGTGCAGGCGGGCGCGGGGATCGTCGCGGATTCCGATCCGGGCCGTGAGTACGAGGAGACGCAGAACAAGGCGCGGGGGATGTTCAAGGCCCTCGCGCTGGCCGGGCACTTCGCCGCGGCGAGGGAGAACCGCGCGCCATGATCCTGGTCATCGATAATTACGACTCGTTCACGTACAACCTGGTCCAGTACCTCGGCGAGCTGGGCGCGGACGTGCGCGTCGTGCGCAATGACGCCATGACCGTGGATGAAGTCGCCGCGCTGGGCGCGGAGCGGATCGTCATCAGCCCAGGCCCCTGCACGCCGAAGGAGGCCGGCATCTCGTGCGCGGTGATCGAGCGGATGGGAGGCCGGGTGCCGCTGCTCGGCGTTTGCCTGGGGCACCAGTGCATCGGCCACGTGTACGGGGGGCGCGTCGTTCGGGCGGGGCGGCTGATGCACGGCAAGACCTCGCTGATCCGGCACCGCGGGCAGGGCGTGCTGGCCGGGATGCCCCAACCGTTCGAGGCCATCCGCTACCACTCGCTGCTGGTCGAGCGCGAAAGCCTGCCGGCCGACCTCGAGATCACGGCCGAAACCGACGAGGGCGAGATCATGGGCCTGCAGCACCGGCGGCTTCCCGTCTTTGGGGTGCAGTTCCACCCGGAATCCATCCTGACGCAAAACGGCATGCAGATCCTGAAAAACTTTCTCGCGGCGCCGGCCCGCTTGTAAGCGGAGGCGTAAACGGGTACAGTGACCGTGTGGCGCGAGCCACCGAAACAGGTTCGCCATGGAAGAAAATCGAGACATATACCAGACCCGCGAAAACGACCCGGCCTCGCCCCCGTCCGGCCGGCCCGTGGACATCGGGCTCGACGGCCTCCGGCGGCAGGCCCGGCTGACCACGATCCTGCTGGCCCTCCTGATGCTCGTGCTGTTGGGCGCCGCGATCTGGCTGATCCACGAGCAGGAGAAGAAGCTGCGGAGCGAGGAGGCCGAGGGCGCCGCTCCGCCCGCGGGCGGGAGCCCGCTGCCGCTGCCGGCCGCCAGCCAACTGGGCGGGGCGCCCGCCCAGCCGGCCATCCCGGAATCCGCGCTGGCCACCGCGCTCGAGCCCCCCACCCCGCCGTCGGCCCCCTCCCTGACGCCGGAGCAGTCGGCCCAGGCGATGGAGGAATTGCGCAAGGCCCACGAATACCTGCGGGCGAAGGACCTGATCCGCGGCGAGGAGCACACCCGGCGCGCGCTGGAGATCTGGCCGGAGTGGCCCTCCGCCCTGCGGCTGCTGGGACTGATTCATACGCAGCGCGGGCAGTTCGAGCAGGCCATCACGGTCCTGGACCAGGCCATTGCGCGGGATCCCCTGAACGTCGAGGCCATCAATTCGCTGGCGACGGCCTACATGCAAAAGGGCTGGATGGGCCGGGCGGAGGAGCTGTTGCACAAGGCCGAGATCATGAACCCGGATTACTGGCCGGCCCACCTGAACCTGGGCCTGCTGTACATCCTCAAGAAGGACTACGGGCCCGCGGCGGACTATCTCGAGCGCGCGATCGTCAACGTGCCGAACGACGCCGGCCCCCGCAACAACCTCGGCGTCGCCCTGATGCGCGTCGGACGCTTCGATGACGCTCGCCGGAATTTTCAGATCATCATCGAGCAGACCCCGAAAAACCCGGCGCCCTACTTCAACATCGCCATCAGCTTTATTCTGGAGAAGAACCCCGACGCCGCCCTCGAGTGGATCCGGCAGGGGGCGGAACACTGCTCGCCGATGACCTGCCAGAGCTACCTGGCGGACCAGGCGTTCAATCCGCTCCGGAATTACCCGCCGTTCCAGCAACTGCTGACCTCCCTCTATCCCCAGCTGCCCGCCCCGCCGCCGCCGTAATGGGGATCCCGGACGCGCCATGCATTCCGATGTCCAGCCTCACGACGGCATCCGCGACCTCGGGTTCGCGCAGGTGGACCTTGACCGGCCCCGCCGGTGCGGCATGCCCGAGGTGATCTTCTGCGCCGGGAAGACCCCGGCGCAAATCGCCGGTATCATCCAGGCCCTCAAGGAACGCGGCCAAAACGTGCTGGGCACCCGGGTTTCTCCCGATCAGTTCCGGGAGGTGGCCCACGTCCACGCGGACGCCGTCTACCACGAGACCGCGCGCTGCCTGACCCTCGAGGTGACGCCCCGCCCGGAACCGGTCGGCCACGTGGCCGTCGTCTGCGCGGGCACCTCGGACCTGCCGGTCGCGGAGGAAGCGGCCCTGACGGCGGAATGGATGGGGGCGCGGGTGGAGATCATCCGGGACGTCGGGGTCGCCGGCCTGCACCGGCTGTTCAAGCATCTCGACACGCTGCGCCGCGCCCGCGCGGTCGTGGTCGTCGCCGGTATGGAGGGCGCCCTGCCCTCCGTCGTCGGCGGCCTGATCGACCGGCCCATCGTCGCCGTCCCGACCAGCGTCGGGTACGGCGCGCACCTCCAGGGGCTGGCGCCGCTCCTGACCATGCTTAACTCGTGCGCGCCCGGCATCACCGTGGTGAACATCGACAACGGGTTCGGCGCCGGGGCCGCGGCCGCGCTCATCAACCGGATCGGGGAGCCGGCATGAACCTGCTGCACTTCGACAGCCTGGGCGGGGCCTCCGGCGACATGCTGCTCGGGGCCCTCGTCGACCTCGGGATCGAGGCCGCGGCGCTCCAGCACAAGCTCGCGCAGCTGCCCATCGGTCCCTTCGCCATCGAGGCCGCGAAAGACAAGGAACATCACATCGCGGGCACGCGGCTGGCGGTCCGTATCCCGGAACACGACCACCACGGACACCACGGCCGGCATTGGGCTGAAATCCGCTCGATCATCGGGGAGGCCGACCTGCCCGAACCCGCGAAGGCGATGAGCCTGAAGGCGTTCCTGCGGCTGGCCGAGGCCGAGGCGCGCGTGCACGGGACGGGCGTCGAGGAGGTTCACTTCCACGAGGTCGGCGCCGTGGACGCGATCGTGGACATCGTCGGGAACTGCCTGGCCCTGCACTGGCTGAAAATCGAGGCCGTCTCCTTCAGCCCCCTGCCCCTCGGCCACGGTACGATCCGCTGCACGCATGGAACCTTCCCCTCGCCCGCCCCCGCGACCGTCGAACTGCTCAAGGGCTTTCCCGCGGAGTACGTGGACGAACCGCACGAGCTGGTCACGCCGACCGGCGCGGCCCTGCTGACGGCGTGGCGCTCGCTCGAACGCCCTCCGCCCGGCAGCCGGATCCTGCGGACAGGCTACGGATTCGGGCACCGGAAACTCGACCGGCGGCCGAACCTGATCCGGGCCACGCTCCTCGAGGCCCCCGCGGCGGAGACCGTAGGCGAGACCTGCCTCGTGCTCGAATGCAACGTGGACGACACAACTCCGGAACTGCTTGGCGCCCTGTCCACCCGCCTGCTCGAGGCGGGCGCCCTGGACGTTTTCACGGTTCCCGCGCAGATGAAAAAGCAGCGGCCGGGCGTCCTGCTCACCGTCCTCGCCCTGCCCGCCGACCGCGAGCGGCTGCTGGACCTGGTCTTCCGCGGCTGCACGACGTTCGGCGTGCGCGAATACCTGGCCGCCCGCACCATGCTGGAGCGCCGGTTCGCCGAGGCGCAAACGGAGTACGGAACGGTGCGGATCAAGATCGGGCGCTGGCGCGGCGAGGACATCACCTTCGCGCCGGAGATGGAGGATTGCCTGCGCCTCGCCCGGGAGCAGGACGTTTCGGCCCGCACCGTCTACGAGGCCGCCTGCCGGGCGCGGCCGAACCCGTGATGCTTTTTATCCAATCCGGGTGAAGGCGGGTAGATTTCGGGCTCGCAGGAGCTCGCTCCTCCAGGGTTCCTGCAACTGGAGGGCGGAGCTCTGCGACGCCGTTCGCATCGCCTCTCACCCGTACGTGGTATCAGACGCTCGAGCCGCGCCAGTTGAGCTTCTGGCGAAGTACCGAGAAGTAGCTGTAGTCTTTCAACTGGACCAACCGAACGCCGCGCGCGCTCCGGCAGATTTCCACCCGGTCGCCGGCGGCTACCGACGGCTCTTCCTGCCCGTCCACGGACAGGATCAAATGGTCCGAGGCGCGGGTCACCTCGATGGCGATCTTCTTGTTGTCCGGCAGGACCAGCGGACGGTTGCTCAAGGTGTGCGGGCAGATGGCGCAGACCACGAAGCACGGGCATCCCGGATGCAAGATGGGGCCGCCGGCGGACAGGGCGTGCGCCGTGCTGCCGGTCGGCGTCGCCACGATCAGTCCGTCGCAGTGGTAGGTGGCCACCTGTTCGTCGTCAATCCGCAGGTTCAGCGTCATCAGCCGCGAGGAGGCCCCCCACCCGACGACGACGTCGTTCAGCGCGCGATGCCGGCCGACGATGCGCTTTCCGCGTATCTGCCAGCACTCGGCCACGGCGCGTTCGGTCACGCAATACCGGCCGCGCACGAGGCTTTCCAAGGCCGGCTTCAGGTCGTCCGCCGCCACGCTGGTGAGAAACCCGAGCCGGCCGAGATTGATGCCGAGGATGGGGACGTCGCTGCCGGCGAGCAGGCGCGCGCCCCGCAGCAGCGTGCCGTCGCCGCCCAGCGCGACCAGGGCTTCGATCTCACCGGCCAGCTTGTCGGAAGCCACCCGCCGGCACCGGGGCAGAAGGCGGGCGGTCTCGTCGCAGGCGACGAGCCTGACGCCCAGCCGTCCGGCCGCCCCGGCCAGACGCTTGAGGGCCGCGGCCGCCCCGGGCTTGTGGCAATTGGCCAGCACTCCGATCGTTTTCATGCGCTTCCCTTCTCCCACGCGGCGAGGAACTCCACGTTTCCCGCCGGCCCCGTCAGCGGGGACGGGATGCACCCGTTCCATACTAGTCCCGCTTCCCCGGTTCCAAAAGCCCGAATATGCTCGATCACCCGGGCATGGACCGCGGGGTCGCGCACCACGCCGCCCCGCTCGACCTGCTCGCGCCCGGCCTCGAACTGCGGCTTGATCAGCGTGACGATCCGGCCTCCGGGCGCCAGCACCCGGACGATCGCGGGCAGAATGAGCGTCAGGGAAATGAACGAGACATCCGCCGTGGCGAAAGACGGGGTCTCGGGCAGGTCGGCCGGATAGAGGAACCGGGCGTTCACGCCCTCCATCGCGACCACCCGCGGGTCCTGGCGCAGCCGCCAGTGCAGTTGGCCGTGCCCGACATCCACCGCGTACACCTTCGCCGCGCCGTGCTGCAGCAGGCAGTCCGTGAAACCGCCCGTCGAGGCCCCGATGTCCAGGCAGACGAGCCCCGCGACCTCCAGCCGGAAGTGCCCGAAGGCGGCCTCCAGCTTCTCGCCGCCGCGGCTGACGAACCGTTCGGGCGTCTTCACGGCGACCGTCGCGTCCTCGCCCACCTCGAAGGCGCATTTGTCGCGGACCTGGCCGTCCACGGTTACCTCGCCGGCCAGGATCAGGCGCTGGGCCTTCTCCCGGCTTTCCGAGAGGCCCAGGTCCACGAGCCGCTGGTCGAGCCTTATTTTTTTCATGCGGCCGAGGCGGTCAGAACATCCACACGGGCCCGACGAGGCCCGAGAAGTCGTCCGACGTGGAATGCTCCATGTAGTCCACGCGCGCGCTCACGCCCCAGGTCCGGGTGACCATCGCGATCAGCCGGGCGCGCAGGATGTTGAAATCCTCGTCGGGGTCCAGGTCCTGGCTGTCCTGGTAGTAGTAGTTGACACCCGCCTCGATCATCCGCCAGCGCCAGGCCACGGTCAGGCCGTACAGGAACGAATCGTTGTCCTGGTCGCCGCCCGGTGTGTCCACCCGCTCCCAGCCGTACCCGAGGTAGGGATTGAGGAAAAGGTGCCACGCCTTCACGCGGAAGACCGGCCCGGCCTTGATCATGGGGACGTTGACCGTGATCTCGGCGCCCTCCGGCTTGATCTCGTGCCACAGGTACCCGACGCCCGCGTTCCAGGTCACCGGGGCCTTCGCGTCGGCGTAGTAGTTGGCGAAGAACAGGTTGCCCCAGACGTCGCAGTCGTTGACGTCCGAGTAAAAAAAGAAGTTGTTGATGACGATATTCGGGTGCAGGGCCATCACGAACAGGCCGTACTCGGGGCCGGTGTCGGTCACGGTCACGGGGCCCATCGGCGTGCGCATCTTGAGTTCGTTGCGGTCCACGCCGGCCATGGGGCTGACGATCCAGCGCCATTGCTGGACGTCGTCCATCGGGTCCGTCTCCGCCGACGCGAGGACGGTCATGATCAGCACACCGGCCATCCACGCACAGACTTTCTTCATCGCATTCCCTCCTTCTCACAACGCGTAACTGTGCAGCCCGCCGAACAGCCTCGACAGGTTGACCCACGACAGCGTCAGGATAATGGCGGCAAAGCCCGCCAGGAGCAAGACGGCATACAGGCGCTCCGAACCGCGGCCCAGGAGATGCCGCGCGTGGAAGTAGCCGGTGTACAGCAGCCAGGTCGCCAACGCCCACATCTCCTTCGGGTCCCAGTGCCAGTAATCGCCCCAGGCCAGCTTGCCCCACCAGGCGCCCAGCAGCAGACCCAGGGTCAGGAACGGGTAGCCCCACGAGGCCAGGGTGTACGCCGCGCCGTCCCGGCGCGCCCGGTCTTCCTCCGGACCTCGTCCGAACTGCGCGGCGGCGACGATCGCCGCCTTGGCCATCAGGACGTAGGCCGCGAGGTACACCAGCACGTGGGGCGCGAACAGGGGGCTCTGGAGCGCGGGCGGCAGCGGCCGCGGCGTCTCGGGAAAGACAAAAGCGGCCGGGAACAGCAGGATCGCGCCCAGCAGGGGGTCCGCCCGCTCCGCCGCCGCGGGCAGGCGCCGCCAGGAAAGGGCCATGGGATAGATCAGCGCGCCCATCGCGAGGAAAACCTCGAACAGGTTCTGGAGCGGAACGTGCCCCGTCGAAATCCAGCGCCAGGCCGTCGCCGCGGCGGCGGCCGCGAAGCCCGCGGCAAAGAGCGGGCGGCCGGACCGCCGCCCGCCCGCCGCGAACGCCGCCGCGTACAGCGCCATCGCCGCGTAGATCAACCATCCCAGCAGGCTGGTTTTCAGCGTCATCCCGCCGCCCCCTCCCCGCGCCGCCGCCAGCCGTTCAGCATCGCGCCGCCGCCCAGGAGCAGGAAGCCGGCATACACCAGCCCGAGCCCCGAATCGCTGACCGCCAGCAGGACCGTGAACCGCGCGGGATGCTCGCCCCACGATTGCTGGTAGAGGTGATAGCCCCCGACGCGCAGGGGGTGGTTGACCAGGATTTCCGCCGGCGTCTCGCGGCCGCTCTCCCAGACGGTCACGCGGCTCCGGTACAGCCGCACCGGCGGTGTCGGGTGGGCCAGCAGCAGGCTGGCGGAGCGATGAAGATTGGTCAGGCCCGGGAAGATCGGCGACAGCGCCAGACGAACAAAAGGCTCTCCCGGCGGGCAGGCCAGTTCATGCCGATGCACCAGCCCCCCGGCCCGCAACTCCACGGTCGCCGAAGCCGGCGCGGACTCCAGCACCCGCAGTTCGATGGGCGTATCGGCCAGCGGCGCCGGGGCATCCTGTTTCCAGCGCAGCGGTTGCGTGGCCCAGGAGAAGTGCGGTGTGCCGGGCTCGGGCGCGAGAACGCCGTAGAGCAGCGGGGGCGGCTCGTCGGGCAGCGCGTAGTATTCGACCTCGAACTTGTCCAGCCGGACGCTGAAAGGGAGCGACCCGAGGGATCGCCGGAACGAGCGGTCGTACACGGAGGCGGACACCTGCCCTTCTTCCAGCCGGAGATAGGACCAGGGGATCTTCTCCCGCCCCCCGAGGCGCGCGGCGAGGCGATGCCCCGCTTCCGAGTTGGCCATGAAGCCGAGGATGACCAGCAGCACGCCCAAGTGCAGGCCGATCAGGCCCGGCGAGCGGCGGAGGGACGCAAACACCAGGAAGCCGCCGGCCTGGGCCGCGGCCAGGACCAGCCAAAAAACCACCATCGGCGGCGAGTTGAACAAGGACTTCGCCACGTCGGCACCGAGGAAGGCGCCAAATACGCTCAAGCCCGCCCAGCCGAACAAGAGGGCCAGGACGAACCAGCCCCACAGCCGGCGCAGTTCGTTCATGCGAAGAGAGTAAAGCAACTGGCGCGGATATCAAACTGCTTTACGCCCCCTCGATCCCGGGCCTATACTGAAAGCCAGCGAGAGGCCCCATGCGCGCCCGGAAACAGTGGCTCCTGCTGGAGGGAATGCATCCTGCCTGGCGGCTGGCCGTCTTCACGATGGGCGGGGTGCTGCTGGGCATGGCCGTGCTGGTCACCCATATCTCGCGCGCGGCTTCCTACTTGAGCGACGAGCCGGAGGTGTGCATCAATTGCCACGTGATGAACAGCGCCTACGCCACCTGGCGGAACGGCAGCCACGGGCACGTGGCGGCCTGCGTGGACTGCCACCTGCCCCACCAGAACCCGGTCGCCAAGCTCGCGTTCAAGGGGATGGACGGGGCGCGCCACTCGTACGTGTTCACCTTCCGCCTCGAGCCGCAGGTCCTGGAACTTTCGCGCGGCGCGATCCCGGTGATCCAGGAGAACTGCCTGCGCTGCCACCACGACCAGCTGCAGATGGTTCGGCTCGCCGGCGTGACGGAGCGCCGGTGCTGGGACTGCCACGATAACGTGCACGGCTCGGTCATCAGCCTGTCCGCCTCGCCGGACGCCCGGCGGCCCGCCCTGCCGTCCGCGGGCCTGGAATGGTTCAAGAAGCAAACGGGAGAACAGCCATGAACAACGAGACGGCAAAAACCCGCCTGCCGCTGTGGGTAGGGCCGGCGCTCTTTCTGCTGACGACGGGTGTCGTCGTGCTGCTCGGCCTGCTGGCCTTTTCCATCATGGAACGGCGATGGGAGACCCAGCGCCCGGCGATCGCGGTCCTCCCGATCGCCGAGTGGGAGCCGGACAACGCCGTCTGGGGCGCCAACTACCCGCGAGAGTACGAGCGTTACCTCCTCACGCGCGACGACACGACACGCACGATGTTCGGCGGGAGCTTTCCCCGGGATTATCTGGAGGACGACCCGCGCCAGGTCCTCCTGTTCGCCGGCTACCCGTTCAGCAAGGAATACCGCCAGGCGCGCGGCCATTACCATTCCGTGACGGACGTGACCCAGACGAAACGCCTCACACCCAAGACCTTTTCCAGTTGCTGGACCTGCAAGAGCACCGAGGTGCCCAAGTACATGGCCGAGATGGGCGTCGCGGAATTCTACAAGACGCCCTTCGCCGACTTCGTCGGCCGCATCACCCACCCGATCGGCTGCCAGGACTGCCACGACCCGGCGACGATGAACCTGCGGATCACGCGCCCGGCCCTGCGCGAGGCCTTCGCCGCGATGGGCAAGGATATCGACCAGGCGACGCACCAGGAGATGCGCTCGCTGGTCTGCGCCCAGTGCCACGTGGAATACTATTTCAAGGACGGCTCCTACGTCACGCTGCCGTGGGCACGGGGGCTCGGCGTGGAGCAGATCATCGAGTACTACGACAGCTATGATTTCACGGATTGGACGCACGCCATCTCCAAAACCCCGATCATCAAATCCCAGCACCCGGACTACGAACTGTACGCGGCGGGCATTCACGCCTACCGGAATATCGCCTGCGCAGACTGCCACATGCCCTACCGGACCGAGGGCGGCGTGAAGTTCACCGACCACCACGTCCAGAGCCCGCTGCTGAACATCGCGAACAGCTGCGCCGTGTGCCACCGCTGGAGTGAGGAGGAGATCCGGAGCCGCATCGAGGGCCTCCAGACCAAGGTGGCCCACGCCAAGGTCGCCGCGGAGGATGTGCTCGTCAAGGCACACATGGACATCGCCGCGGCCATGCAGGCAGGCGCGACGGACGAGGAACTCGTGGCCGCGCGGAAGCTCGTGCGGCACGCACAATTCCGATGGGATTTTGTATCCTCGCACAACGGCGTCGGGTTCCACGCGCCCCAGGAATGTACGCGCATCCTCGGCGACTCCGCGCGGGAGGCCCAGGAAGCCCGCGTGCTTGTGGCCCGGCTGCTGGCCGCGAAGGGCATCAGCGCTGAACCGCGCTACCCCGACTTCTCGACGCGCGCCAAGGCGGTGGAGGTCAAGACGGCCTTCGAGAGCGGCCAGCCGGTGAACATGCTGTAGCCTTCCGCAAAACGGCTCTTGCGGGCCGGCGGTTTCCTGTGTTATGAACGCGCGACTTTTCGCCGCCCCGGGGCCGTCATGCACGACCGAATCGCCATATTGGACTTCGGGTCGCAGTATACCCAGTTGATTGCTCGGCGCATCCGCGAGCAGCAGGTATTCTGCGAAATCCTGCGTTTCGACACGCGGGCCGCCGATCTGTCGGCGCGAAAGCCCCGGGGAATCATTCTCTCGGGAGGCCCCGCCAGCGTCCTCGCGCCCGGCGCGCCGGCCGCCGACCCGGCGATTTTCAGCCTGGGCATCCCCGTGCTCGGGATCTGCTACGGCATGCAGCTGATGGGCCGCGACCTCGGCGGGCAGGTCCGGCCCGGCCGGGCCCGGGAATACGGGAGCGCGGTCATCGCCGTGCGCCAGCCGGATATCCTCTTCCGCGGCCTGCCGCCGACCCTGGACGTCTGGATGAGCCACGGCGACCAGGTGGAACAGCTTCCGCCGGGCTTCGTCACGCTGGCGGCCACCGACACGTGCCCCATCGCCGCCATGGCTGACCCGGCCCGCGAGCTGTACGCCCTGCAGTTCCATCCCGAGGTCGCGCATACCCCGCGCGGGGCGGAGATCCTGCGCCGGTTCCTGTTCGACATCTGCGGGTGCCGCGGCGACTGGAAGATGGCGGATTTCGTCCGGGATAGCGTCGCCCGCCTCCAGGCCCGGATCGGGAACGGGCAGGTGCTGTGCGGGTTGAGCGGCGGCGTGGATTCGTCCGTCGCCGCCGCCCTGCTACACAAGGCCATCGGCCCGCGGCTACACTGCGTCTTCGTGGACAACGGCCTGTTGCGCGCGGGCGAGGCGGAGCAGGTGGAGGCCACCTTCGGCGGCGCGTTCGGAATGGACCTCCACGTCGCGCGCGCGGGTGACCTGTTCCTGGAGCGGCTGGCCGGCGTGACCGATCCCGAGCAGAAGCGGAAAATCATCGGCGCGACGTTCATCGACGTGTTCTCCGAGGAGGCGCGCCGGCTCGGCCCCGTGCGTTTCCTCGCCCAGGGCACGCTCTATCCCGACGTGATCGAGAGCGTGTCCGCCTTCGGCGGGCCGTCCGCCACGATCAAGAGCCACCACAACGTCGGCGGCCTGCCGGCGGACCTGAAGTTCGAGCTGATCGAGCCGCTGCGCGACCTGTTCAAGGACGAGGTCCGGCAGCTCGGCCGGGAATTGGGCCTGCCGGATTCCATCGTCGAGCGCCAGCCGTTCCCGGGTCCCGGCCTCGCCGTGCGCATCCTGGGCGCGGTCTCGGCGGACCGCGTCGCCCTGCTCCAGCAGGCCGAGATCCGGCTGCAGGAGGAACTCCGCAAGCTGCCGAATTACAAGGAAATCTGGCAATCGTTCTGCGTCCTGCTGCCCATCCAGACCGTCGGCGTAATGGGCGACGAGCGGACCTACGAGAACGTCGTCGCCGTGCGTGCCGTGCAGAGCCAGGACGGCATGACCGCGGACTGGTTCCGGCTCCCGCACGACACGCTCGACCGCGTCGCGTCCCGGATCATCAACGAAGTTCGCGGCGTGAACAGAGTAGTATATGATATAAGTTCGAAACCGCCGGCGACGATCGAATGGGAATAAGAATATGAACCACGGAGGACACAGGGGTTCACGGAGGGAATTTATCCAATCACTGGGAAACGGGGGAGAACAAGTTTCCAATCATTGGAAAAATGACGGTGACTTTTTCCAAACATTGGAAGACTCCTGGCTTTCCTCTGCGTCCCTCTGTGCCCTCTGTGGTGGATAATTGAAATGCCAAAACGAACGGACATTAAAAAAATCATGCTCATCGGCTCGGGGCCGATCGTCATCGGCCAGGCCTGCGAGTTCGACTACTCCGGTACCCAGGCCTGCAAGGCGCTGCGCGAGGAGGGCTACGAAATCGTCCTGATCAACAGCAACCCGGCGACGATCATGACCGATCCCGCGACGGCGGACCGGACGTACGTCGAGCCCATCACGCCCGAGGTCATCGAGAAGATCATCGCGAAGGAGCGGCCGGATGCCCTGCTGCCCACGCTGGGCGGGCAGACGGGCCTGAACGTCTCCATCGAGGTCGCCGAGCGCGGCATCCTGGAGAAGTACGGCGTCGAGATGATCGGCGCGAACGTCGAGGTGATCAAGCGCGCCGAGGACCGGCAGCTCTTCAAGGCCGCGATGGCCGAGGCCGGCCTGGAATGCCTGAAGAGCCGCATGGTCACCACGCTGGAGGAGGCCGAGGCCGCGGCTCGCGAGATCGGGTTCCCCGTCATCATACGCCCCAGCTTCACACTCGGCGGGACCGGCGGCGGCACCGCGCAAAACATGGACGAACTGCGCCGCATCGCCGCGGGGGGCCTGAAGGCCAGCCTGAAGCACACGGTGCTGATCGAGGAATCGGTCTGGGGCTGGAAGGAATACGAGCTGGAGGTGATGCGCGACCGCCAGGACAACGTGGTCATCATCTGCTCCATCGAGAACCTCGACCCGATGGGCATCCACACGGGCGACAGCATCACCGTCGCCCCCGCCCAGACGCTGACGGACGCCGAGTACCAGGAGATGCGCGACGCGACGATCAAGGTCATGCGCGCCATCGGCGTCGAGACCGGCGGCTCGAACGTCCAATTCGCGGTCAATCCGAAGACCGGCCGCACGACCGTGATCGAGATGAACCCGCGCGTGTCGCGCAGCTCGGCGCTGGCGAGCAAGGCCACGGGGTTCCCGATCGCCAAGATCGCCGCCAAACTCGCCGTCGGGTACACGCTGGACGAGTTGCCCAACGACATCACGCGCGAGACGCCCGCAAGCTTCGAGCCGACGCTCGACTACTGCGTGGTCAAGGTGCCGCGCTTCGCCTTCGAGAAGTTCGCCGGCGCGGACCCGCGGCTCGGTGTGAGCATGAAATCCGTCGGCGAGACCATGGCCATCGGCCGGAATTTCAAGGAGGCGCTCCAGAAGGCCTTCCGCGGCCTGGAGATCGGCGTGGACGGGCTGGGACGCCGGGAATTCGAGCGCATCCAGCCCGAGCGGCTGGAGGACGGCCTCGCCACGCCGCACAACGAACGGCATTTCTATATCAAGTACGCCCTCGAACAGGGCATGCCGATCGGGGAGATCTCCGCGAAGACGCACATCGATCCGTGGTTCATCGACCAGATGCAGCAGATCGTCGAGATCGAGCGCCGGATCAAGGACGTCCCGGCGGGCCGCCCCCTGCCCCTCGACCTGCACCGCGAGGCCAAGGAGAACGGGTTCTCCGACCTGCAGATCGCCGCCCTGCGCGGCGACCGGCCGACGCAGCTCGAGGCGCGCAAGGCCCGGACGGACGCGGGCATCAAGCCGGTCTACCGCCTGGTGGACACCTGCGCGGCGGAGTTCGAGGCATACACCCCGTACTTCTACTCCAGTTACGGCGGCCACTGCGACCAGACGCGGCGGACGGACCGCAAGAAGGTCATGGTCCTCGGCGGCGGCCCGAACCGCATCGGCCAGGGCATCGAGTTCGACTACTGCTGCGTGCACACGGTCATGGCCCTGCGCGAGCTGGGCTACGAGACGATCATGGTCAACAGCAACCCGGAAACCGTCTCGACCGATTACGACACGGCGGACAAGCTTTACTTCGAGCCGCTGACGTTCGAAGACGTGATGAACATCTACGAGAACGAGCGGCCGCTGGGCCTGATCGTCCAGATGGGCGGCCAGACGCCGCTGAACCTGGCCCACTGGCTGACGAAGGCCGGCGTGCCGATCCTCGGCACCTCGACGGCGAGCATTCACAAGGCCGAGGACCGCGAGCAGTGCCGGGTTCTGCTCGATGAGCTGGGCCTGAAGCAGCCGGAGAGCGGCACGGGCATGACGGAGGCCGAGGCCCTCGCGGTGGCCGAGCGGATCGGGTTCCCCGTGATGATCCGGCCCTCGTTCGTTCTGGGCGGGCGGGCGATGATGGTCGCGCACAACAAGGCCGACGCCGGCCCGTTCATCCAGGCCGCCTTCAAGGCCAGCCCCGGCTTCCCGGTGCTCGTGGACCGCTACCTCGACCGCGCCATCGAGGTGGACGTGGACGTCCTGTGCGACGGCGAGACGGTGTACATCGGCGGCGTCATGGAACACATCGAGCTGGCCGGCATCCACTCCGGCGACAGCGCCTGCTGCACGCCGCCTCACACGCTGCACCCCTCCATCCAGCGCCGGATCGAGGACGCCTGCCGGCGCATCGCGCTGAAGCTGGAGGTGCGCGGCCTGATGAACGCGCAGATCGCCGTGAAGAACGGCGAGATCTACATCCTGGAAGTCAACCCGCGCGCGTCGCGCACCGTCCCGTACGTCAGCAAGGCCACGGGCGTGCCGCTGGCCAAGATCGCGGCCCGGATCGCCGTGGGCCACAAGCTCAAGGACATGGGCCTGGGCGACCGCCCCCCGACGACGCGCTGGTTCGCCGTGAAGGAGGCCGTCCTGCCGTTCAACCGGTTCGCGGGCGTCGATCCCATCCTCGGCCCGGAAATGAAGTCCACCGGCGAGGTCATGGGCATGGACTTCAGCTTCCCGGTCGCCTACTGGAAAAGCCAGGTCGCCGCCGGACAGGCGATACCCAGCGGCGGGACGGTGGTCCTCTGCGCCGCGGATGCGGACAAAGCCTGGATGACGGAGATCGGGTGGGAATTGCAGGACCTGGGCTTCGCCCTGGCCGCCACGGCCGGCACGGCCGCGGCGCTCAAGGCCGCCGGCGTGGAAAGCCGGGTGCTGCAGAAACTTCGCGAAAAGGCGTCGCCCAACATCCTCGACCTGATTCGGGCCAACGAGGTCGTCCTGCTGATCAACACCCCCACCGGGATCAAGGACCGCGTGGACGAGGTGACCATCCGGTCCGAGGCGATCCTGCGCAGCGTGCCGATCGTCACGACCGAGGCCGGCGCGCGGGCGACGGTCGCCGCCATCCGGCACATGCGGGGCCGCGACTGGGACGCGCACGCGCTGCAGGATTTCCACCCGGCGAAGGGGTGAGTCCGGATCGGACCGTCCGCTTCCGGCTCGCCGGAGGCTCGCCCTCCATGAGCTAACCAACCCGCGCTATTGGAGGGCGAGCGTCCCCGCGAGCCGCTTCTTACCGCGGCAGGGGCGCGGGCTCTTCTTCCTTCTCTTCCTCATAGGCCACCAGCATGGCGTGGCGGCGGTTGAAGAACGGGCTCAAGAAGGCGAAGTAAAAGCCGAAGATATTCAGCGTGAACGCGGCGGCGACGGCCCAGCGCGAGTTGAAGAACAAGGCGGTGATCAGCAGCACACCGGGCACCATGCCCCGCAGCCCCTTGGTGGGCTTGCCGTAGTGGACGTGGGAAACCTGGAGAAAGACCATGGCCAGCACGCAGCCCCAGATAAACGTCGCCGTGGGGCCGCGGCTCAACGACAGCACGTCGTCGCTGATGAACCCGGATTCGGTGATCACCACGAACAGGGCGATCCAGCCCGCGCAGGTCGTGATGGGCAAGCCGAGGTAGCCGCGCTGGCCGCGGAACGGGTCCACGACGCGGAACCGGGACAACCGCGACACGCCGGAGAGCACGATCGCACAGGTGACCACGAGTCCCCATATCCCGGCGTCCTTCAGGACCAGCTGGTGCGAGAGGAACGCCGGGGCCAGGCCGAAGCTGGTCATGTCCACGTAGGTGTCCAACTCGCCCCCGAATTTCGTCGTCGCGTTGAGCATCCGCGCCAGGGTTCCGTCGAGGCCGTCCAGTAACATGGACAACATGATCAACTGGGCCGCCTGGTAGTAATTGCCCGCGGCGGTCATCATCAGGCTGAAGAAGCCCGCCAGCATCGCGCAGAACGTGCATGTGATGGGCACCACGGGACGCCAGTTCACGAGGGCACATCCTTTCTAAGGACCGCCACCACGGTCTCGCCCGCCCGCACCTTGTCGCCCTTCTTCACCCGGACCTCCACGTCGGCCGCCGGGAAATACATGTCGAGCCTCGAGCCGAATTTCATAAGCCCGATCCGGTCGCCCTTCCGCAATTCCTGGTTCGGTTTCAGCCAGTAAATCACGCGGCGCACGATGGGCCCGACAATCTGCCGGACCAGGCAGCGCGTCCCCGCCCCTTCGACCAGGATCGAGCTGTGCTCGTTGAACTCCGAGGCCTTGTTGCTGATCGTCAGGAGGTGCCGGCCCGGCGTGTAGGCCAGCCCGGTGACCTGTCCGCCCATGGGCGTACGGTTGATGTGAACGTTGAACGGGCTCAAGAAAATGCTGATTCGCACCGCCTCGGCCTTCAGGAACTTGTCCTCCGGGATGACTTCGATCGCCCGGATCAGGCCGTCGGCGCCGGCCACGAGGACCCGGGGATCATCCGGAATCGCCCGCTCGGGGTCACGGAAAAAGAACAGCATGAAGGCGGCACCCACGACGGCCAGAACGCCAAAACCGACCGCCGCGCCGGTCCACCCCTTCGCCAGGCACAACACAGCCGCCGCGCCGGGTATCACCAACGCGCCCGCCATGTGCCACCAGCCATCTTTGACAATCTGAATTCGCATTCTTATAACTGCCAGCCTGTTACGCAAACCTGTTCATGGGGATTGCGCAGAGGAAGCTATGATCGATCTCATACGCTGTGGACACTATATACTGGGCTCGCACGCTGTAAAAGCTTTTTTCCAGCCTGGACAGGAAAAAGGGGCGGCATGCGCCGCCCCTTTCAATCCGTTACAGATGGCCGTCTTACTTCTTCACCAGCGCGCGCACGGCATCCAGCTGCCCGGCGCTGCCGAGCTTGACGTTCTTGTGCGCGATGAACTTCGCGTATTCCTTCATGAAGACCTTCCCGGGCGGCCGCAGATCGAAGTTCTTCGGGTCGTCGCGGAACGCTTCGCGGTGCACGCGGCACCAGACCAGGCGACCGTCGGTGTCGATGTTGACCTTGGTCACGCCCAGCGTCGCCGCCTTGGCGAACTGGTTCTCGTCCACGCCCTTGGCCCCGCCGAGCTGGCCGCCGGCCGCGTTGATGCGGGCGACCTCGTCCTGCGGCACCGAGCTGGAGCCGTGCATGACCAGCGGGAAGCCCGGCAGGCGCTTCTGGATTTCGACCAGCACCTCGAAATGAAGGCCCTGGCTGCCCGCGAACTTGTAGGCGCCGTGGCTGGTACCGATGGCGCACGCGAGGCTGTCGCAGCCGCTGCGCTCGACGAACTCCTTCGCCTGCGCCGGATCGGTGAGCTTGGCGTCGGCCTCCGCCACGGAGACGTGCTCCTCGACCCCGCCCAGCTTGCCCAGTTCGGCCTCGACCACGATCCCCTTGGCGTGCGCGGCCTCCACGACGCGGCGGGTGATCTCGATGTTCTTGTCGAACGGCTCGGCGCTGGCGTCGATCATGACGGAGCTATAGAAGCCGCTGTTGATGCAGTCGTAGCAGGTGGCCTCGTCGCCGTGGTCCAGGTGGACGGCGAAGACGGCTTCCGGGAATATCTCGTCGGCCGCCCGGATGAGCGCCTCGACCATGTTCTTGTGCGTGTACGACCGCGCGCCCTTGGACAGCTGGACGATGAAAGGCGCCTTGCTGTCCAGGTTGCCCTGGAACAGGCCCATGGTCTGCTCGAGGTTGTTGATGTTGTATGCCCCGACGGCGTACTTGCCGTAGGCGTGCTTGAACAGCTCTTTGGTTGTGACAATCATGGAGTTCTCCCTTCCGGTTGATTCCGCAAAGTGCGCTACACCATACGCGATGATTCCGCCTTGTAAAGGTCAAAACACAAATCAGGCAGCTGATTGACTCAAGTTCGCCACGGCCCCTGCCGCCTTGTGCGGCAGGGGAAGGAGTGCATCAGCTTACGCGCCATAGCCACCGAACTTCTTCACCCGCGGCACAAGGCCGCGGGGGTCTTTTGTTACCCGGCCAACCCCTGCACTCGAGTCCATCAGCCACCCAGAAAACATAATGCGCGATGGGCCGCAGGGGCGTCGCTTGCCGACGCCCGCGGGCGCCGACGAGCGGCGCCCCTACCCGATATCGGCCGCCGCTTGATGTCCTTTGCTCCTCAAGGCATAGTACGGCTAGTTCATGACCGCCAAACCCAACGCGCCCAGCGGGATCCCGGCCCTCGACGAGGTCGTGCAGGGCCTGCGCCTGGGCGACAACGTGGTGTTCCAGGTGGACCGGCTGGAGGACTACCTCTGCTTCGTCCGCCCGTTCGCCCGGCGCGCGGTACAGGACGGCCGGCGCTGCGTGTACCTGCGCTTCGCGCCGCACCCCCCGCTGCTCGGGCCGGAGGACGGTTTCGAGATCGTGCCGGTGGACCCGGCGGCCGGCTTCGACTTTTTCAGCGGCGAGGTGCACCGGATCATCGAGGATCGCGGCCACGGGGTTTTTTACGTGTTCGACAACCTCTCCGCGCTGGTCGCCGAATGGGCCACGGACGAGTCGCTGGCCAACTTCTTCCAGGTCACCTGCCCGTTCCTCTACGAGCTGGACACGATCACCTATTTCGCCCTGATCCGCGGCCAGCAGGCGCACAGCACCGTGGCGCGCATTCGCGACACGACCCAGTTGCTCCTCGACGTGTACCACGTCCAGGACCGGACCTACCTGCACCCGCTCAAGGTCTGGGACCGCTACACGCCGCAGATGTTCCTGCCGCACGCCCTGGAGGGCGACGTCTGGACGCCGGTTTTCCAGAGCGGCGATGCGGCCGCGGTGGTCTCGACGGCCCGCCGGTCCCCCCTGCACGCCGCCGCGGAATCCATCGCGCCCTGGGAGAGCGTGTTCCGGCGCCTCGTGCACTACCGCGAGAGCGGGGCGCCGATGTCGGAGTCCAGCCCCGAGGTCGCCGCGCTGAAGCAGGAGCTGATCCGCATGGTCATCGGCGACCACCCGGACTTCAGCCGGCTGGCGGACCGGTACCTCACGCTGGACGACCTGGTGGCGATCCGCGGCCGGCTGATCGGCTCGGGCCGCATCGGCGGCAAGGCGGCCGGCATGCTCGTGGCCCGGCGCGTGCTCGCGAACGAGCCGGACCCCGAATTCGTCCGCGCCCTCGAAAGCCACGATTCGTTCTACATCGGCTCCGACGTGTTCTTCACCTTCCTGGTCAATAACGACCTGTTCCGGCTGCGCCTGAAGCTCTCGCGCAGCTCGCACATCACCCACGAGGAATTCGCCGAGGTCGAGAACCGGTTCCTCGCCGGCCGCTTCCCGGCGGACATCTACGAGCAGTTCCGGACCATGCTGGAGTATTTCGGCCAGGCGCCCATCATCGTGCGGTCCAGCAGCCTGCTGGAGGACAGCTACGGCAACGCCTTCGCGGGCAAGTACCGCAGCGAGTTCTGCGCCAACCAGGGCAGCCCGGAACAGCGGCTGGAGGCCTTCCTGCGCGCCGTGAAGCTGGTCTACGCCAGCGCGCTCAACCCCGACGCGCTCTCCTACCGGCGCCGGCGCGGGCTCGGGGAGAGCGAGGAGCAGATGGCCATCCTGGTCATGCGCGTGTCCGGCATGCCCTGCGGCACCGCGTTCTTCCCCACCCTCGCGGGCGTCGCGTTCTCGCGCAACCTCTACGCCTGGAGCGACCGGATCGACCCCCGCCAGGGCGTGATCCGGCTCGTGTTCGGCCTGGGCACCCACGCCGTCAACCGCGTGGGCGGTGATTACCCCCGCATGATCGCCGTCAGCCATCCGCAGCTGCGCCCCGAAACCGGGTTCAAGATCGCCAAGTACTCGCAGCACGAGATGGACCTGCTCGACCTGCAGGCCAACGAGCTGGTCACCCGCTCCGTGACGGACGTGACCGCGGACAAGCAGTATCCGAACCTCCACCTGCTCGTCTCCACCCTCCGGGACGGGCACCTGTACGATCCGTTCAGCCGCGACGTGCCCGGCGAGCCGTCGCAGATGGTCTTCACCTTCAACAACCTGATCGCCCGCACGGATTTCGTCCGCCTCGTCGGCCGGGCCCTGGCCGCGCTGGAGCAGGCCTACGGGCACCCCGTGGACACCGAGTTCACCGCGCACGTGGATGCCAAGGGGCAGGTGCGGATCAACCTGCTGCAATGCCGGCCGCTCTGGCTGCCGGGCGCGCAGGGCCCCGTGGCCTGGCCGGACTCGCTGCGGACCGAGCAGGTGCTTTTCCGCTCGACCCGCTTCATCAGCGGCGGAGACGCGGAACGGATCCGCTACATCCTCTACATCGACCCGCGCCGTTACGCCGCGATGCACGACCCGTCGGCCAAGAAGACGATCGGCCGCGTGGTGGGCCAGGTCAACGAGCTGCCGGCCGTGGCCGAGGGCCGCATCCTGATGATCGGGCCGGGCCGGTGGGGCAGCAGCAACATCGACCTGGGCGTGAACGTCGGGTACGCGGACATCGACAACGCCGCCGTGCTGGTCGAACTCGCCCGCGAGGAGGCCGGCCACGTCCCGGAGGTCTCCTACGGCACGCACTTCTTCCAGGACCTGGTCGAGCAGCAGATCATCTACCTGCCCGTCTATCCGGACGACCCGGACTCGGCCTTCAACGAGCCGTTTTTCGAGAACAGCCCGAACGCGCTGAAGGACCTCCTGCCGCAGGCCGCCCGGTTCGAGGAGGTCGTGAAGGTCATCGATGTCCCGGCGACGGCCCGGGGCGCCTTCGCCCGCGTCGTCGCGGACCCCGAGCACCACCGCGCCCTGTGCTACCTTCCCGACTTCGAGGAGCCCCGAACCGCCGTCAGCGACCCGGCGAATTTCTGACCCGCGTTGCTCGTAAAAAAACCGGGAAATCAGCGGGCGGGGACCAGGCGGAGCCGGCTGGCCAGGTCGGGCGCCAGGGGGAAGAACCAGCGGCCGCGCCGGTACACCGCGCGGGCCTCCGCGAACCGGCCCTCGCTCTCCAGCACCGCGCCCCACGTCAGAACCTGCGCGGCGGCCAGCGGCCAGCGCGCGCGACGGGCCAGGAGCCGGCGGACCTCTTCCGCGCGCTCCGGCGGCGCCGCGAGGAGCAACAGGTCGTCCAGCAGCCGATAGTCCGGATACCGGCGGTGCAGGTCCCACGCCATCGGCCACAGCCGCCCGAACTCGCCCACGCACGCGAGGCTGTACAGCTCGTGGGCGGCCTGCTCCGCGGACACCGCCCGCCGCCAGCACGATCGCCGGGGCAGGTTCTCCAGGCGCTGACGGATGCCCGCGGTGTACGCCTCCAGCCGCTCCCGCGTGAAAAGATGGCGCCGGATGAACGGCTCGTTCTCCGCCGACGCCCGGACCCACACGGCCAGCAGGAAATCCAGGTGCACCAGTTTCCATTCCGGCCTGTTCATCATGCTCAACACGTACTCGCTCCCGACGCCGGACAGGGACACCGCGACGGTCTCGATCCCGCGCTCGCGGCGGATCCGCTCCCAGTCCTCGCCCAGGCCGAGCGCCGGATAGTATTCCTCCCGCCAGAACGAGGACGGAAAAGCCTCGGGCCGGTTGTCCAGGTAGCCGGGCTCCGGCCAGAGATTGTATTCCACCAGGCTGCCGATGTTGTAGTCCGAGAACACGCGCCCCGGCAGGCCGTCCTCGCGGAGGCGGCGGAGGGCCAGGAAACGGGTTTCATCATCGAGCCCGAACGGCGTCGGGCACCCGGGCGCCGGGAACGGGCGGGCATAGGAGCCTTCCACGACGGCGGCCGCCAGCCCCAGCGCCGCCAGGCCGGCGGAGCCCAGGCCGATCCAGCGCATCCCGCGACGGGAGGACGCCGGCCGCCGGCTCCATTCGCCCGCGACGGGCAGCACCGCGAGGGCCAGCAGCGGCGCGCTGCGCGCCATCCGCCACGCGGCCGCCAGGGCGGCCAGCAGGATGATAACGTGGGCCAGTCGCCGGGGCTCCCGCGCGTCGCGCGGCCGGCCTGTCGTCACGCCGAACACCGCCGCCACGGCCAGCCCCGTCAGGAGCGGCAGGGCCAGCAGCATGGGATTGAGCGCCGCCCGCCAGAGTTCCAGGGGCGAGGCATTCTCCACGACGGACAGGGCGTACTCCCGGAAAATGGCGAACGGATACAGGAGGCCGCGCCCGCCGCTGGGGTTCAGCAGGCTGACCCCGACCAGGGCGGCCAGCCCCAGCGCCTCGGGCCAGGGCCAGGCGCGCCGCGCCCGCCACCGTTCGAGAAAATAGGCGCCCGCCATGCCCAGCCCGAAGATGAAATAGATGTGCGCGTTGGCCCAGAACCAGGCGTAGAGCACGAGTCCCGCGACCGGCCAGAACGCGCGCCGGCCCCCGCGCCCCCCCGTGGCCACACTTGGCAAAGTGTGGCCAGGCCCCGGGGCAGGCGCCGCCGCCCGGAGCCGCTCGAACACCCAGCCGTAGAACGCCACGCCGAGGAACGTGAACAGCTCCGGCCGGATATGCGCCCGGTATCCGAGCACCACCGCCGCCGGCACCGCGGTCCACAGGTAGCGCGCCGAGCAGCGGCCCGGCCGCACCGTGCGCATCGCCAGCGCCAGCACCCCGGCCATGAGCGCGGCCTTCAGCACGATCAGCCCGTTCAGGCCGAACGCCTGGTGCAGGAGATAAAACACCGCCTCCGACAACCAGTGGTGATTGATGAACGGATGGCCGGGCCACGTGTACGTCAGCAGGTTCGTGTCCGGCACGCTCCCCCGTTCCACGATGAGACGCCCGAGCAGCAGGTGCCGGCCCAGGTCCTCGGTGAGACCGATCCCCGGCGTGAAGGCCAGCAGGAACATCAACCCGGGCGCCAGCAGGCCCGCGGCCAGCCGGGCCGCGCGTTTTCCAATGATTGGAAAAAAGGCACGGGGATTTTTCCAATCATTGGAAAAAAAGGCCTGGATTTTTCCAATCATTGGAAAAAATCATCGCACACTTTTCCAATGATTGGAAAACTTTACGGGGCCGGCCCGAACAGCATCCAGGCCCCGAGGCCGAAGACGGACACGTCCACGATGGCGTGGCTGACGTAGCCCGGCCAGATGGAGCGGTAGCGCGTGTACATCCACGACCAGATCGCCCCGCCGATGAAGATCCCCGCCGCGCACACCAGGACCGGGCCCGGCGCCATGTAGACGCGCAGGGCGACGACGTGGTGCAGCGTGAAGAACAGCGCGGACAAGGCCACCGCCGGGACGCGCGCGAGCAGTTGCTCGCACTGCCGGACACAGAACCAGCGCCAGACGTATTCCTCGAGGACCGAGTTCACGAGGATCCAGTAGGCCGCGCCCGCGAGGTAGAGGCCGGGCGAGGCCAGGCCCACCGCCGCCATCTTGTCCGCCAGCAAAGCCCGGTCGAGCCGCCGGCCGCCCACGAGGGCATAGGCCGCGAGGATCACCGCCGAAATCAGCAGGCCCGTCAGTACACCCATCCCGAACCCGCCGTTTCGCGCGGGCGACAGGCTGACCGCTTGCCGCTCAACGAAAAGCCGCCAGATCAGCGGTAAGCCGAACAGCCAGACCTTGCACGCGGCGAACAGGACCGTGCCCAGCGGCCGGCCCGGGAAATAGACCATGCCCGACGCGACGCCCAGGCTGGCGGGGGGCACTAGCAGCAGCAGGGCCAGGACGGCTTTTCCCCGGCGCGCGCTCATGAGGACATGTACAGGCCGCCGGTGGCTTCCAGCCAGTCGGCGACCCGGTCGCAGGCGGCCGGCACGCGGCTGTCCGACACGTCCAGTTCCAGGCGCGGCAGGATGGATTCCGAGGCCAGGCGACGCAGCAATTCCTGCTCGCGCACGAAGACGGACAGGTCGTCGTACTGCGACGGCTTGCCGGATACCTTGAGCCGCTCCGAGCGGGCGGCCTCGAAGGATTCCGGCGACCGCGTGCAGAGGACCAGGCGGAACCCGAGCGGCAGGAGCCGCTCCTCCAGCCAGCGGAAATCGTAGTCCTTCCCGCGTTCCTGGAGCTGGCAGGCCCGCGTGGAGAGGTGGAACCGGTCGACGATCCACGAGTAGTAGCGGAGCAGTTCGAACAGCCGCGCCCAGGTCCCGTACGTTTCCATGGCCCGGGCCTCCTCCTCCGGCGCGAAATTGATCAGGCCGCGGCCCCAGGGGTAGTTTGTGAACGCGCACCATTCGCCCGAGACCAGCGGCGAATGGTAGCGGTACTTGCGCGGGCCGACGATCCGCGCGTGCTCGTTGAGCGCGAAGGCGATGTCCGTCTTCAGCGTCAGGCGGGTGCCTTCGAGGATGATCTTGGGGCAGAGCTTTTGGCCCATGGGAGGTCTCGGTGTTCAGTGTTCGGTGTTCGGGAGGGGACGGTTTCGGAGTTCGCGCAGCGCGTCGGCGGCGACCCAGCGGGCCGCGCGGGAGTTCATTTGCTGTATGACGGTTGCTGTTTTGACCGCGGCGCGGCGCAGGCGTTCATTGCGCTTGCCGATTTGCCGAAGCGCCCAGTTGACGGCCTTCTTCACGAAGTTCCGTTCGTCGGGCGCCTCGCGCCGGATCAGGGGAAGGAATTTCAAGAACGCGGAGTCCGGCGCGGCCTTATCATGGACCGACAGCGCGGCCATGAGAACGAAGCCGGCGCGCTTGACGAATTCCTCGCGGCGCGCGGGCCAGGCCGCGGCCTTCTTCCAGGCCCAGGGGGTTTTGTCGAACAGGTTCGAGCACACCTGGTCGCACACGTCCCAGGAGTCGAAGTCGCGGGCCCAGCGTTCCATGTCGCGATCCGTCAGCGCCGCGGGGTCCGCGACCAGGCCGGCCAGAATCCGGGCCTCGTGGACCCCCGATCTCCACAACTCGAGGGCCAGCCGGTGGTCCCGCCCGATCTCCTTTGCCAGGCGGCGCAGCGCGGGAATGGACACGCCCAGCGTGCCGCGGGTGCTGATGCCGAACCGGGCCATGCCCGCGACGTTGGCGGGATTGGCCTGGCGCTTCAGGGCGCGAAGAATGGACGGGACGTTCATTGGAAGTGCTTTTTGAACAATTCCCCGGCCTTCTTCAAGCCTTTCGCCGTGACGGCAACCCGTATCTCCTTGGTGTAATCCATATCCCCGCTCCCGCGCCCTCATCGGCGCCAAGATGGTACCAGACCATCGTCGCGGGAAAAGACCAGATCGGGCAACATGTCCAAGGGGTGCGGGAGGAAATCGAAGGGGTTCTTTGTGGGATTGCCCGCCTTCGCCAGGCCTTCCGCCTTCACCAAGCCTCCGGCGGACAAGCCGGCGGGCAGCCTTCGCCTACGTCCCGATTCGAAGAGGTCGGGACTACGGCGAAGGCTGGTGGAGCGGAAGGGAGTTGAACCCTCGGCCTCCAGAGTGCGATTCTGGCGCTCTCCCAACTGAGCTACCGCCCCATCTGCCGTAAAGACCCGCACAATCTACGTGCTCCCCCACCCTCGCGCAAGCGTTTTCTCCCCGCGGACAACAGGATCATACTTTGCAAAGTGTGAGCATGTTTCATTCCCACGCGCGGCGAAGCCAGGCGATCGCGGACGACAGGTCCACGCCGCCCGCGAAAGCGACCAGGTCCGGGATGCGCTTCACGCCGTCCAGCGGGAAGCGCTCCCCCGCCGGGAACACCGGGGCCAGCCGGTGATAGCGCTCCGCGAGCATCTGCCGGCACTGGTAGTCCGCCACGCCGGTCAGTCCTTCGCCCAGGATATCGAGGATCGGACGGGCCCATTGCGCGTAACCCCAGTTCAGGTTCTTCCCCTCGATGCGCATGAGCGAACGGCCGGTGCCCATCGACAGCAGCACCACGCTGTCCAGCGGCGGCGGCCGGGCAAAGGCCCGCCGGTCGCGGGTCTGCGCCAGCGCGGCCATGGCCGGATTGTTCGCCGCGACCCCGCCGTCGATGTAGCCGTCCACGCTCGGGAAATAGGCCGGCGCGGCGCTCGTGTACAAGGCCACCTTCCAAACCGGCTGCGCGCCGTCGGAATCCGGGCCGGAAAAATTGTGGAAGAACTTGGGCGCCCAGCTCCGCTGCCCGGGATCGGGTTTTTCGTTGTCGAGGTCGAAGGCGGGGATCAGCACGCGCTTCTCCAGATCCTCCAGGCGCGTGTCACCAAACAAGCGTGTCAGTTCCCGGGCCAGGTTCCGATTGCCGTACTCGGCCCCAACGAGGCGCCCCAGGTCCCGCAAGTCGTCCAGCCACGAGTCGTCGAATATCTCGCGCCCCTTTTTCTCGTACAGCTCGCGCAGGTCGGAAGGCGAAAGACCATGAGCCAGACCCAGCGCCAGGATCCCGCCTGTGGACGTTCCGGCCAGGAGCTCCACGCGCTCCAGCCACCCGGGCACGGCCTGCTCCAGCCGCTCCAACAGGATGGCGGCCAGGAGCCCGCGGATGCCGCCGCCGTCGAGGGAAAGAATCCGGTATTTTTTCCCGCCGCGTCTCATCCCTTCTCCCTCCCTCGCGGAGCCGTCAGGTCGCGACGTGCAGGGCCTCGACCATGGAATCGCAGAGGTAATCCAGATTCCGGGTCGTGATGCCCGCCACGTTGATCCGCCCGCCGCCGACCATGTAGATGGCCTTCTTCTCCCGCAGGAACGCCACTTGCGCGTCGGTGAGCCCGCTGAAGGAGAACATGCCGCGCTGCGCATGGATGAAGGAGAAATCCACCGGGGCGCCGCGGGCGCGCAGCCCTTGCACCAGCGCGTCGCGGATGGAAACGATCCGTCCACGCATGGCGTCCACTTCCTTCTCCCAGGCGGCCCGCTCGGCGGGATCGCCGAGGATCCTCGAAACGATCGCCGCGCCGTGCGCGGGCGGATTGGAGTAGAGGACGCGGACGAGGACCTGGACGTGGGACAGCCAGGCGGCCGCCGCGCCGGAATCCGGCGCCACGAGCGCCAGCGCGCCCGTGCGCTCGTTGTAGAGCCCGAAATTCTTGGAGAACGAGGACGCGACCAGGACCGGCAGTCCGGTCTCCACGAAAGGAAGCAGCCCCGCGCGGTCCGCGTCGAGGCCGGCGCCGAAGCCCTGGTAGGCGAAATCGAAGAACGGGATCCAGCGCCGCCGCGCCGCGATCTCCGCCACCGCGCGCCACTGGTCCGCCGAGAGATCCACGCCGGTCGGGTTGTGACAGCAGACGTGCAGCACCACGACCTCGTTCTCCGGCACGGCGTCCAGCGCCCCGCACAGGCGGTCGAAGGCGAGCCCGCGCGCGGCGGGATCGTAGTACGGGTATTCCGCCGCCGCGAAGCCCGCCGCCGCGAACACGCCCTTGTGGTTCGGCCAGGTGGGCGCGCTCAACCAGGCCCGGGCCGAGGGCAGGAACTTGCGCAGGAACTCGGCCCCCACGCGCAGGGCCCCCGTCCCGCCGGGCGTCTGGGCCATGCGCACACGGCCTGCCTGGATCACCGCGTGCCCCGCCCCGAAGACCAGGTCCGCCACGCGCTCGCCGTACACCGGGGAGCCGGAAATCGGGAGATAGGACTTGCTGGTCTCCTCCCGGAGAATCCGCTCTTCCGCCCGCTTGACGGAAGCGAGAACCGGTGTCCGGCCCTCGTCCTCCATGAACACGCCGACCCCGAGATTGATTTTGTCAGGGCGCGGATCTTTCTTGAAGGCCTCCGTAAGGCCGAGGATGGCATCCGGCGGGGCGGGCGGGATCCGGTTCAAGTTCATGTCAGGCTCCTTTCAGGGGATAATAGCGGTCCACCCACTCCCGGATCATGCTGTCCTCGACGCGGATGATCTTCATCTCGCGCGCCGCGTTCTCCGGGGAGTCGGAGGCGTGGGCCGCGTTGACCATGATGTCCTGCCCGAACTCCTTGCGGACGGAGCCGGGTTGAGCCTTGCTGGGATCGGTGGGCCCGAGGATGCCGCGGATCTTTTCCACCGCGTTGAGGCCGGCGTACACGAGGGCCAGGCAGCGTTCCTTGCCCTTCTTCTGCTTCTCCTCCGGCGTGCAGGACGGGCCCCACTGCCCGGTCATGAACTGGATGATCTTGTAGAACTGGTCGTCGCCGTATATCGGGCCGAACGTTTCCCCGAGTTGCGCGACCGTCTCCGGCGGCAGTTCGAACCCCAGTTCCTGGCCCAGGGCCTCGGCGGCCCGCCGGCCTACCATCTCCTTCAGCTTGGACCGCAACACGTTCCGGACCGGCCCATAAAATTCCTCCGCCTCCGCGACGGTCATGCGGTGGACCTTGGCCCCGATGATCCGCAGGCCGGAGCCGGAGAAGATATCGATGATATTCCCCGGCCGCGCGCTGGGGAACCGGAAGTTATCCGGCTTGATGAGCACCAGCGTGCGCTGGTAGTGGTCCGCGCCCGTGTAGACATCCACGGCCCCCTCTACCAGGCCGCCGTCGCGCTCGCCGTACTCGGCCCACAGCCGCAGGGCGGCGCCCGCGGACTCGTGCGTCCACCCCACCATCACGGCGGGCTCGGCGTGCTGGACCTCGCCCTGCTCGTCGCGGATGAAATCCCCGTAGGTCCCGCGCACGGTGTCGGACGCCTCCGTGCTGTGCCGCAGCTTGCCCGTCGCCTTCGCAATCTTGACGATGGCGTCCTCGCCCTCGAAGAGCAGCATCATCACGCGGCGCGGCTTGCCGGTCTTCGGATCCGGCGCATAGCAGCGGGCAACGTAATCGGAGAGCAAGCGACGCTCCTCCTCCTCGATGGCGGGATCGTGGTGGAGGAGTTCCGCGTACTTGCCCGCTAGTTCCTGGCTGGGCCCGAACATGCGAGCCGCCACCAGTTCCAGCCCGGTCCGGGTCAGGAGGCGCCCGATCACGCCCCCCGTGCGGGACTTCGAAATCGTGTACGGATTGATCAACGCAAATGCCAGTTCAATCGCCATGGCGTTCTCCTGCTGTTCCCGTGGGAGTTTATGCACCCCGGCGCGGAAATCAAGCCCGAACGCGGGGATCGATCGGAAGCCTAGGACTGATTCACGAGTCGTCGTAAAACGTTGGAGAACGCCTCAGCAGATCGACCTGTTCCGGTTTTTTCTGGCCCTGTAGACGCCATCGGCAGAGTTCGGCGACCTGGGCGGCGAAGGGAAAAGCCATCGTTTCGGCAGTGGTCTGGCGGGCCCGAAGCAGGCGGCGTTCAGGACGGCCGCAGTTGATCTCATCGGTGGCGGCCGTGCGATCAAGCCGAGGGGAAAAGACGGCTTGGTCATCTGCTGTTGGGCCGTCTTGAGCAAGCTGGATTGGTTGGCCTTGATCGTCATCACGTACTCCCCGCCGCGCTCTTGCACGACGGTGCGCGCCAGGGCCTGCTGGGTATACAAGGCATCGGCGAGGAGGGGACGGCCTTCCAAGGGGAGGCGCCGCGCCAAGGCGCGAGCGGCCGGGATCTCGTTGGAGCCGCGCCGGACCGGCTCGCTGCCCAGCCAGCGGCGGCTTTGGAGGGCATAGGCACTGACCGACTCGAAACCCCCGGAAGAGCAGAGTTCTTTTCCGTCCACCACCACGGGTTCGTCCGAGGCCAGAGGCCCCAAGACTTGCTCTTGCCAGCGCAGGAGAACCTCTTCGATCTCTCGGGGTTCGACGCGCTGTGAGACCCGAAAGAACGAACTTTCCGATGGCGCTTGATACCGGCGGGTCTTCGGATCGCGAAGGCAGCGCATCGCGCGCCGTTGAGCCTGGGTGCAGTCTTGGGCGAAGGCGGCCAGATCCCGTTGGCCCCGGCTCACCCCGCAGAGGGCGGCCGCGGCGATCAGACTCAAGAGGCCGGCCTGTTGGTGCGAATGCCATCGTCGGCGATCCCGCACGGCGCGCAAGCTCTCGTGGAGCGAGCGCAGCACGTCCAAGGGGACACCCCGGCCGCCGGGAGGGCGCAAGGATCCCGCCCGCCAGCGCGCTGGAAGCTCGCAGGCGCAGAGTCCACGGCGGGAGTCGGCGCGCAGGGCTCGGACAAAGAGCCGCTTGGGCCGGTCATGGGCTTCATAATAGTCACGGGCGCAGCGCCGGTAGCCTCGGGTCGATCCCAGTTCCTCCCAGCCCGCGGCGCGATACACCGTGCCGGAGAACAAGGCCGGATCCACAAAGGTCTCCACCACGACGATGGGATGCCCGTAGGCCTCCTGCCAATCCTGACTGAGCCGTTGCAGGCTCAACTTCATCGCGCGCGTAGCCAGGTTGGGCAGGCGGCCGGCCGACCGGATGAGAAACCGGCTGTTCTGCGCCAGCAAAAGGCGGCGTTGATCCTGTTGCCAAGGCGTCCATCCGATCCACGCCTCTCGGGCGCGTAATCGGTAGGCCGCCGCGCTCCAACTCAGTAGCGCCAGCCAGCGGCCTTGGCCATCCACGGCCACATGCCGGAGTTGCTCGCCCACCAGGGCGGCATTATGCAGGTAGTGTTCCTGCTCGATGAGTTGGTCGTATCGCGGCTGCTCTTCCGGCCTTATCAATCGAACTTTCAACTCATCGAGCACAGCCTGTTCAGCCCCGACCGGAAGCCGCGGCGAAGGCTTCTTCATGCGCTACAGGCAACCAGAAGGAGGAGAAGATTCTCAGCTTTTTACGTAACGTCCTGCCCCGCCGCTCACTCGCGCTCATGATGAATCAGTCCTATCACTCTGCTCGCTGTCCCTTCAAGTTTAGGCGAGGATCAGGGCCGTCGTATCCCGCCGACCCGCCCGGCGGGTCAGCCAACCAACCAGTTTCCTGTCCGCCCGGGGAGAGATCATCTCGATGGGCGTGCGGCGGCAGGCCCGGCACAGAACCAGCACCAGCAGCAGGAGTCCCGCGCCGATCCAGTCATTCACGGGATACCACAAGTGAAAGGCGTGGCCGCTCAAAAAAGCGCGGTCCGAAAAGGGATACAGATAGCTCAACGCCCAGGTGGTGAAGAAGTAGTCGCCGAAATAATGCGAGTAGAACGCCAGTTGGGTGAACAGGAAGACCCGGGCCCTCATGGCCCGGCAGTAAAGGACGGAAAGAAGGGACACGGCCAGGGAGAATACCAGGTTATGCGTCCAGACATGATGCTCCGCCAGGGACATCGTCATGCCGAGGAGGTAGGTCAGCGCGTCCAGGTCCGGTGCGATGGCCGCCAGGAATACCGCCCGCCGGAAGCGCGAGTCGCCGCGGCCCGCCTCCGCGAGGATCCAGCCTATCGCCGCGTGGGCGTGAAAGTACATGATCGAGGACAGCTATACCCGTTCGCGGCGCCACCGGATAGCGTAGAACTCGGCCCAGGGCCTGCGTCCGGCCGATATCGCGTGGCCCACAGCAAGCCCGGGAGGCTCCCTGGCATACTCCGCGCAGCGGTCTCCAGCAGCGGTCTCCGCGCGACTTGACACCCTAGGCCATACTTTGCAAAGTATGGCCATGAGTTCCTCCACTCAAGCACCCCTGGCGCCGACGCTCTGGCGAACTTGCCGCGCCCTCGCGAACCGTCGACGGTTGATCCTGCTGCGATACCTGATCCAGCACCCCTATCGCCAGGTATCCGAGGTGGCCACCGCCTTGCAGATGCCGTTGGCGTTGACCAGCCAGTATCTGCGGAGCCTCAATGCTCGGGGTCTGCTCAAGCCCGTGCGCTCGGGCCTCTGCGTCTTCTATCAGGCCGCGCCGGATCCATTGGTGCCTCCTGCGCGCACGATACTTACCGCAATGGCAATTAGTTACACCAAAACAGGGGAGAAGGTTGATTCCCTCTTCTCCGCACTGACGGGCTTCACACACCCTCGACGAATCCTGCTTATGAGGGCGCTGGCACGCGGGGCAAAGACCACCGGACTGCTGGCCTCCAGGACGGGCATTTCCCGAAGGGCCGTCAGGAGACACATGGACAAGCTTCTCCGGCGAGGATACGTGACCAGAAAAGGGGACGCCTATCAGGTCTGTCGAGTGCGCTCCGGCCTCAAGGCGACGCTGCTGAAACTGGCGCTGCAATCCTCATGACCAGCCCCTAGGCCATACTTTGCAAAGTATGGCCTAGGGGCTGGGCCGGGGAGTTCCCTGCTCCTGCGATAGCATGGAAGAGAGAGGATGGCGGCCTTACCAGAACAGGACTCTGATGCGTGGCGAGGCCCGCCGAGCGCCGCCCGGCGTCGGCCTGTACGCCCGGGCTGTCTTTCCTGGTATGGCCTGCTGATCCTGGCCGCGGTTGTGCTGCCGACTTCCGCGGCCGAGATACGGCCCGCCACAACCCAGTCCGATCTCAACAACCCGCACAAGGGATTCATCCTCTGGGGTACGGATTACGCCGCCGGCGCCCCGGATAATTTCTACGGTGCCACGGTGTACCACGTGTACATGCCGTGGCGCGAGGTCGAGACGGCCGACCAGATTTTTGCGTGGGGCCGGTTCGAAACCAACCACTTGAAGCCGATCCTCGACGATCATCCCCTGGCCACGTTCATCCTGCGCCCCGTCGCCGATTACCCGGACGGCGTGAACAGCGGCATCACGCTGTTTTATTCCGGCGGCGAACCGGAGCGGGATTTCCCCCGATTCCTGATCGAGGCGCCGCTGAATATCCCCTCCTGGACTTATGAGTTCTGCGACGGCGACGGCCCGGGATGGACCCCCGACTGGAACCATCCCCTTATGATCGCCCAGATGACGCAATTCGTGGCCGCCATCCGCGGGCGGTACGACGGCGATCCGCGCATCACCGCCATCCAGGCCGGCCTGCTCGGGCTCTGGGGCGAATGGCACCAGTCCGGGTGCGACAGCCATGCCCCCAGCAACGCGGCCAAGATCGCCATCCGCGACGCCTACAAGCTTTTCACCAATACACCCGTACAAATCCGCTATGCGCGCGACCCGGACTCGGTCGGTGTCTCTTTCGGTTTCCACGAGGACTACTTCCCCTCCTTCACCGCGCCCTGCATCTACGGATTCCCGGACTGCGACGACTCGGGCGACTGGAGCCTGTATTACGGCTTCACGCAGGTCAATACGGCCGCCGTCCATAACTGGCGATCCAATCCCGTCACGGGCGAAAGCCCGGAGAACAGCCAGAAGCGCGCCTGGTCGAATGATTTCAACGACGTGATGACGGTGATCCGCGATTACCATTTCACCGGTCTCGGCCCGGCCGGCGGCCACGAATGGAGCGGCAACCAGGTCAAACTGCAGGCCATGAAACGCGCACTGGGGTACAACCTGCACCTCGACCGCATCGCCTGGCCGGATCGTGTGTGGCGCGACTGGCCCTTCATGCTCATCGTTGTGTTCACCAATTCTGGATCGGCGCCATGTTACCATCGTTTCCCGGTGCAGGCGGCCCTGTGCGACGCCGTTGGTGCGCCGGCCTGGACCGGAATCCTGTCCTGCGACCTCCGCCAGGCCCTGCCGGGCGCTCTCCTGGTCCATACCCAGGCCGTCACGGTCAGCGGTGTGGCCACGGGGACCTACTCGCTCCGCGTGGGCGTACTGGATCTCCGCACGGGCCAACCCGACGTCCGGCTCCAAAGCGCCGGGGAGGACGCCTACTTGCGGATCGCGTGCGGATCGGTCCTCCTGACTCCGGATCCCGAGCACTGCGATTCCAACGGGGATGGCGTGCCGGATTCCTTCTACCTGGCCCACGGCCTGGACCCGACCGACCCGGCGATCGGCGGCGCGGACAGCGACGCGGACGGGTTCACGAACGGCGAAGAGTGGCGAACCGGCACCCACCCGACCAACGGCCAGTCCTTCCTGAAGGTGGACGGTCTCATCGCGCCGAACGGCGAACCGGGGATGGCGCTGCGCTGGATGGCGGCTTCGGGGATCTTCTACGCGGTGGAACGCACGGGCCACCCGGCCACTCCCTTCGAGCGCATCGCCACCAACCTGCCCGGCCAGGGCGACTGGCTAACCCGCGGGGACACCGGGGCGCTTGGCCCCGGCCCGTGGTGGTACAGGATCAGCGTGCCGTAGAAGCCTTACTCCGCGACCAGGGTGACAATCAGGGTCCCCCCCTCGTGGGAGATACCGCCCAGCACCACCGGGATGCGGCGGGTCATGACCACCGTGGTGTTGAGCACCACGTCGTTTCCGCGCATCCACTGGACGGCCGCCCGCACCTTGCCCTTGCCGGCGTCCGCGGCGGAGAGGTTCAACTGGAACCCGCTGCCAAGGGAAAGGACGGTTACGCCCGGCAGGTTCACCGAGGCCGAGCCCTCGCCGATGTGCTTGTAGTACTCGAAGCGGAAGGTGCGTCGAAGCTGGTACTCGATGTTGTCGAGCCGCGAATCCTGCGCGGACGGCTTGTCGGACGCATGGATCATGGTCGCCTTGAGCGAGACCACGTGCTGCGCCTGCGTCCCGGCCCCGGAAGCCAGCCAGAGCGCGACGGCCAGCCCCAAGCCGATTCCAAGCTGTTTACGAGCCCACATGCGCGCCCCCGTTCTGCTCCTGCACCCAGATGACGACCAAGCCCGACTCCTGATCTTCGTACACCATTGTGGAGGCCTCGGGCAAGCCGGTTTCCACCCACTCCACGGCGGACGCCGGGGCGCGGGCCAACGCGGGAGCCGCTCCTTCCCCCGCCCGGAACCGGAGCCCGACGACCACGGCCGCGGCCACGACCAGCACCGACAGCGCAGCCGCCGCCCAGCGCAACGACAGGCCCGGCCCCAGGACGAGCCCTTTTGCCTCGTCCTCCTTCTCGAGTCGAATGGCCCGACGCACGTCCGCCCACGCGGCTTCCGCCGTCTGGACCGGCGCGCCCACCCGCGCGCGCAGATGGTCGCCGAGACTCAACCACCGGTCTCGCACCTCGTTGCAGGACCCGCAACGGCGGATGTGGTTGTACAACTTTTCCTTCCGGCCGACGGACAACTCGCCGTCCATGTCCAGGCTGATCCATTTCCGGGCCTTGTGACAGTTCATAGCAGCCCCCTCAATTTTCGCTGCATGTGCCGGCGCGCGTAAAACAAGCGCGACATAACCGTCCCCGTGCGGCAATCCATGACCTTGGCGATCTCGCCGTACGACAGCCCCTCCAGTTCGCGCAGGGTCAGGGTCATCCGGTGCTCCGGCGACAGTTCCGCCAGGGCGGCGTCGAACAACCGGCGGGTCTCCGCGCGTTCGGCCTCCTTGTCCGGACGCGACCGGCGGCTGGCCGCGGGGTTCGGGTCCGCCTGCGTGACCAGGTCCACGTTCTCGGGCAACGACTGCTCGCCCAGCCGGGCCCGGTGCCGGAGGAAATCGAGGCAGGTGTTGGAAACGATCCGGTACAGCCAGGTGTAGAAGGAGGAGGACTCGCGGTAGCGGGAGAGGTTTTTCCAAGCCTTGACCCAGGACTGCTGGGACAGGTCCCGGGCATCGTCGGGATTGTTCACCATCCCGCAGGCCAGGCTGAACACCCGCTGGTGGTACATCTTCATCAGTTCACCGAAAGCTTCCTCTTCCCCATCCCGCGCTTGCTGCACCCAGCGCCGCACCTGGCGCGCGTCCGCGATCTCTTCGCCCATCTGTTTGGACGCTATGGAATCGCTTCTATTCATGGCCGGCTTCAAACCATAAGGAAAAGCCGCGAGCTTGAAAATGGAAATATAGGGCGCGGCCGCCGCGGGTCAGGCATCCGGGGGACGGCGCGGGATCCAGCCGTAATTGACGTACTCCCACTCCACCCGCCCGTGGCGCAGGGTCACGACGCCGAATCCTGCGTCGGTCCCCTTCCGCGGGCCGCGCCACCAGGCTCCGCTGACCGCCCCCCCGGTGATGAACGTGGTGCGCCGCCACCGGATCATCTCGTCCACGTGCAGGTGGCCCTGCAGCACCAGCAGCAGGTTGTGCGCCTCGCAGAGCTTGAGCACTTCGCGGTTGTTCACCACCACCCGGTGATCCGGCGCCGGCTCCGCCGCGCCCTCCGTCGCCTGGTAGAACGCCGTCAGCAGGGGCATATGCGTCACGAGGATCACGGACGTGCCGGAGTCCACACCCGCCAGGTCGCCCCGCAGCCATTCCATCTGGGCGGCGTCCACGAAGCCCCGGTAGTTCCGCTCGGTATCCGTGACCTGGATGGGGTCCAGCAGCACGAAGTGGCAGCCGCCCGCGTCGAACGAACGGCAGGTCCGCGGCACGCCCATTTTCTCGCGGAAAATCGCGCGCGGATCGGGGCTGGCCGGAGAGCCGTCCTTCGGCCGGGCGGCGACGAGGTCGTGGTTGCCGATCGCGGACTCCTTCGGGCCGGGCAGCGAATCCCACATCTCCATGAACGCGTCCCACCGCGGCGCCACCTGCTCCGCCGTGGCGTCGAAGCCGTCGGTGATGAGGTCGCCGCCCGCGACCACCAGGTCGGGCGCCTGGGTACGCATGGCCTTCGCCGCCATCTCGAGGGCGCGGGGAGTCTCCCACTCGACGCGGGTATGGACATCCGTGAAGAAAACGAACCGGAACGATTCCCGGGAGGCAACCGGCGCCGACCAGGCCGACCGGCGCGGCAGGCCCAATCCCCAGGCCGCGCCCGCCGCCGCGAGCGTGCCCAGAAATCCCCTTCTTGTCACCGCGGTCTTGCTCATGAAGCCGGCTCTTTCAGTCTGCGGCACGCCACGTGCTCGATCAGCAGCAGTCCCAGCATGCCCGCCATGAATAAGCCCCGAACCTGGCCTTCCGTCAAGCGGGTGATGAGCGTGGCGCTGACCGGACTGCTGAACGGCCGGGCCGGATCGTGGTACTCGCGGGCCAGCCAGGACTCCCGCGCCGTGAAGCTGTATCGCGAAAGCCGCAGGGTGTTGCCGAAGTATAACTCCAGCAGGCGGTTCTCCCGCCAGGCGATGGTGGCGTGTCCGCGCAGTGCCTCGGTATCGCCCCGCATTTCCCAGGCCCGCTCCAGGTTCTTGTCGCGACAGTACAGGTGTACGCGCGCCTCGTGCGTGAAGGGATCGGTCACCGGGGTCCAGGTGCGCAGGAATTCCTGGTACCGGGCCAAGTCCCGGAACGCGTCGAGCCGCTCCGCGACCTCCCCGGCCCGGGCCCGGTCCAGGCTGCGAAGGTCTTCCTTCGTGAAGCGGGAATAAAAACAGCCCACCTCCGGATCCAGGTGCCGGTACCCGTACTCGGCCATCATGCTGTAGGTGTGCCGCAGCGCGCCAACCGCCGGCCAGCGGCGCGTGTAGCGATCCACGCGCGGCGGCGTATTGGAAAGGCACAGCGCCAGCAGGGCCAGGTGCGCCATACCCAGCCGGCAGACCACGCGCACGGAGCGCCGCGCAACCGGCCCGCGGATGAAGGCCGGCCGCAGGCCGGCGGCCAGCAGCACCTGGATGAGCCCGACGGCCTGGATGTTCAGCCACACGTCGCGAAGGCCGAACACGCGCCGCGGCGTCAGCCACTGGATTACCTCGTCCATCGTGCCGAGCAGTGCGCCGAGCCAGCCGGCGGCCAGGTAGATCATCGGGTCGCGCATCCGGTGGCCGAACGCGCGGAACGACAGCAGGCCGAGCACGCCGTACTCGATAAAATGGACCGCCTCCTCCGGGTTGGCGCGCAGGCGCCAGGAGAGAAACGCGTAGAGCAGCGTGATGGCCACCACCCACGCCGCGGCCCGGCCGCGGCCCGGTGCGCGAGACCGTAGCAGCCCGCCAAGGGCCATCCCCGCGGCCAGCAAGAGCACGGCCAGCACGCCGTACAGGAACAGGATCCGCCCCCCGTGCTCCGTCACCCAGGTCTGGATCGCGCGAGCGAGCGGGATGGTCAGGTAGATCGCCAGGGTCCAGCCGGCGACGGCCAGCCAGGACAGCCACTCCCGTTCGCGTGGAGATTGATCAAACATCTTCGGCGTCTCGCTGTTTCTGCGGGGGGCGGCGTTCGCTCCGCATTCCTGTAGCTCCGGCGCTCCGCCGCCGGAGATTCCTTCCGCCGACGGAGCGGCGGAACTACAGTCTGCCGATCAGGCTGAAAGTGGCCGCCAGGTTCACGGAACCCGGCCGGTCTCCTCGGTCAACTGCCGGAGCCGCTCCTCCATCGCCGGGGTCAACTGCTCCCACGCGAAGCGCCAGGTCCAGTTGCCGCTCGTCGTGCCGGGCACGTTCATCCGGGCCTCGGTCCCGAGCCCCAGGACGTCCTGCAGCGGAAAGACCACGGTGTTGGCCTTCGAATGCATGGCGAGCCGGATCAGGTCCCAGTGGATCTCGCTCCCGTCGGTCTTGAGGTAATCCAGGATCGACCGGCGTTCCTTCTCGATATCCTCGCGCGAGCGCGTGCTGTTCTGCCCCGGCTCGCTACGGAACCAGCCCACGGTGGTGTCGTTGTCGTGCGTGCCGGAATACACGGCGCAGTTCGGCGGGTAGCTCTCGGGCCGGTAGTCCGCGGCCTTGGCGTCGTTGCCGAACGCGAACTGGAGGATCCGCATGCCCGGGAACTGGAAATGGTCGCGGAGCTGCTCCACGGCAGGCGTAATGACGCCGAGGTCCTCCGCGATGATCGGCAGCCGGCCGAGTTCGCGGATGAGCGCGTTGAAAAGATCCGCGCCCGGCCCGGGCACCCAGCGCCCGTTGATCGCGGTCGTTTCGTGTCCCGGGATTTCCCAGTAGGCCTCGAAGCCGCGGAAGTGGTCGATCCGGACGATGTCCACCTGGTCGAAGATATGGCGCATCCGCTTGACCCACCACGCGTAGCCGGTCTCTCGGTGCGCGTCCCAGCGGTAGAGCGGGTTGCCCCAGAGCTGGCCCGTCGCGCTGAAATAATCCGGCGGCACGCCGGCGACGATCGTCGGGAAGCCGTGCTCGTCGAGGTGGAACAGCTCCGGGTGCGCCCAGACGTCCGCGCTGTCATGGGCGACGAAGATCGGGATGTCGCCGACGATCTGGACCCCGCGCTTGTGGCAGTACTTACGCAGCCGCGCCCACTGGTCGGCGAAGAGGAACTGCTCGATCTTCACGTTGCGGATGGACGTCTTGAACCGGCGCGCGGCGGCCTTCAGCGCGGCCGGATCCCGCTGCGCCAGCTCCGGCTCCCACGTGGTCCACGGCTTGAGCTCGTGCGCGTTCTTGAGGGCGAAGAACAGCGCGAAGTCGTCGAGCCAATCCGCGTTCTTATGGCAGAAATGCTCGAAGGCCTCGCGCTTGCTTTTCCCGGCGCGCTTGTCGAACGAGCGGCACGCGGTCTGCAGCACCTCGTTGCGCGCGAGGAGCACGGGCCCGAAGTCCACGTGGTCCCGCGGGAATTCGGGAAAGCGGGCCAGCCGCGACCGCGAAACGAGCCCCTCGCGGGCCAGCAGGTCGAAGCTGATCCACTGCGGGTTGCCCGCGAACGTCGAGAGCGACTGGTAAGGCGAATCCGCGTAGCCCGTCGGCCCGAGCGGCAGGATCTGCCACAGCTGCTGCTTCGCGGCCTGCAGCTTGTCCACGAACAGCCGCGCTTGCGGCCCGATTTCCCCGAGCCCGTACGGCCCGGGCAACGACGTGGGATGGAGCAGAATGCCGCTGGCTCGGGGGAAGTTCATGACGGGCTGTCTCCTGTGGGATAAGGGTTATCCTTTGAAAATGATGTATTTCCGGCACACGTAGTTGATCATCACCGAGGCCACCATGTTGACCAGGTAGGCGAACGAGGTCTCCCACGCGAAGAACCGGATCAGCATGCCGCCCAGCACGGTACCGATTACCCAACTGATGATCGACACCACATAGAAGAGCGTGATCTCCTTCGCGCGCGAGTGCTTGCCGGGCTTGAACACCCACAGCACGTTCAACACGTACGCCGTCAGGTTGCCGAAGAAAAACGTGATGGTCTTGATCAGGTAGTAACGCTTCTCCCGGGTCAGGTCGTCCACCGGCGCGACATCCAGCCCCAGCATGCGGACCAGCGGGTCATCCACGCCCAGCGCGGGAAACACCTTCCAGGCCAGGAGGTTGAACAGCACGATATCCACCGCGGTCGCCGCGCCCCCGCACATGGCGTACTTGATGAACTGGATGAACGGGTGCGCCTCCCGCTGGAAAAACTGCCGGATGATGTGCTTCATGGCCCGGCACGCTATCGGATTGACCGCCAGCCCGTCAAGCCACGGCATGGAGCCACTTTCGAGTTCGCATGAGACGGCGGGCCCGGTATGCTTCCGGCATGGAGCGCGGGACCCTGATCGTGTTCATGACCGAGGCGGCGCGGCGGCAGTACATGCGGCGCGCCGCGCTGGACAGGGGATTTGTCGACGCGGAAGACGTCACGACCTTCACTCGGCTGCGGGCCGCGTGCGGGGCGGCCGCCCGCCGCGCCGGGCTTCTCGACCGGCCCGAGGCGGACGGCGTGGCGCGCGCGATGCTCCACCTGGCCTCGGCCGTCGAGGCCGCGGCGGAGTATGCCGGGCAGGGCGTCCTCGGTCGGGCCGCGCCCGCGGCCCTGGCCGAGGCCCTGGAAAGCATGATCCATACCCTGGCGCCGTTCGGCGACACGGCGGAGGCGATCCACGCGTGGCTCCTGCACAGGCCCGCGGACAGCAAGGGCCGGCAACTGGGCCAGTTGTATGCCCTCTACCGGCGGCGCCTCCGGGACTCCGGGCTGGCGGATACGCGGGACGTCAACGCCGCGGTGCTCCGCCTCCTGCGGGGCCCCCGATCCGCCTGGCCGCCCGTACTCTCGGTGCCGGAGCGGGTTCTTCATTTCCGCGCGCTGACATGGCTCGACCCCTTCGCGGAGCAATTCGTCGGCGCCCTCGCCGGGACCCTCGGGAAAAAGCGCGTTCTGTTGTCGTCCACCCTGCCGCCGGCCCACGCGGAACGGATGGAGGACCGGCTGGCCGCGCAGATCCGGACGGAGGTCCTGGCCGGACTCGAACAGGAATCCTGGAGCGCCTGGACCGAGGGACTCGGCGATGCCATGGCCGTGGAGGACGCCCAACTGGCGGCCGACAGCCGCGACCGGCTGTCTTTCATCCGGTCCGCGGGCCTGCAGGGCGAGGTGGAGGATCTCGCGCGGCGCATCCGCCGCGAACTGGATGAGAACGGCGTGCCGGCCGAGCGCATCGCGCTGGTTCTGCGCCAACCGGACGAGTACCTGGACACGATGGCCCGGGTCTTCCGGGAATTCCGCATCCCGTTCTTCTGCCGCCAGGGGCGCCCGGTAGCGGCCGCCGCCCCCGTCCGCGTGCTCCTGGCCCTGCTCCACTTTCCGTCGGACCCGACCCGGGAACGGCTCTGCGCGCTGCTTCAATCCCCCGCCCTGGCCTGGCCGGGGCTCGGCAACCTGGAGGCCCGGCAGGAAGCCGCACACCTCGTCGAAACCTCCGGCATCGGGCCGGTCCTGCAACGCGAGGATTGGCTCACGCCCGGCCGCGTGCCGGAATCCCTGCGCGCGCCCGTGGCCTCGATCCTGTCGAACCTGGGGCTTTGGCAGCCGGCCGCCCGGGAGTCGCCGCTTCACGAGCACGCCCGCCGCGCGCGCGACCTGGCGGAGCAGCTCGGGCTGGCGGCGTCCCCCGCCGCGCCGGAATTCGACGACGGCCGCCACGCGCTCGAGAAGGCGCTCGACCTCCTGCGCCGCCTCGAAGCGGACCGTGGCGCCGACGCGCCCCTCGCGCGGAGCGGCTTTCTCGACCTCTTCACCCGGCTCCTGGCGGAGCCGACGAGGCTCCCCGGCTCCAGCGCGGAATACGGTGTCTGGGTGGTCGCCCCGGCGGACATGGCCGGCCTGGCGTTCGACGTGGTCCTCATCGCCGGCCTGAACGAGGGCTCGTTCCCAGCCATCACACGCGAGGACGCCGTCTTCAGCGACGAGGAGCGCTCCGCGCTGCGCAAGGCCCTGGAACGCCAGGGCGTGAAGCTGCCGCAGTGGGGACTTCCCCTGCTGTCCATCCGCTCCGCGCAGGAGCGCGTGCTCTTCTTGGCCTGCCTGGGCGCCGCGCGGGAACGTCTGGTGCTGTCCTGCCGGACGACGGACGGCGACGGGCGCCAGCTCAATCCCGGCGATTTTTTCCGGAGCCTGTGGGCCCTGGCCGGCGATCCCGGTGGGGGCCTGGCGGAAGCCGGCGAATCCTGGCGCAGCACGCTGCCCCTGCCGCTCTGCCGCACGCCGGCGGAAGCGCGCCGGCGGCTGGGCCGGCTGGTCGAAGACCCCGCGTCGGCCGCGGAAACCGAGCGCGCCCTGCTGCAGGCGCTGCCCGCGGCGGCGGGCGGGCCCAGCCCGATCGCCCACGCGATTTGCGTCGAGCACGCGCGCGAAGCCTTCTTCAACCGCCGCGGGACGGAGCACCCGTCGGCCGGGCCCTACTGCGGCAAGATCGACCGGCCCGCCGCCCGGAAACAGGTCGAGGCTTGGCTCGCCGCCCGCGGCGCCTTGAGCCCGACGGCGCTCGAATCGCTCGCGCGCTGCCGCTACCGGTTCTTCCTCGGCACCGTGTGCCGGCTGGGGCCGGCGCGGCTCCAAGAGGACGCACCGGACGCCATGGACCGCGGCCGCGTGATCCACGAGGTGCTCGAACAAATCTACCGGGGCCTGTGCGGCGGCGACGGCCAGCCGGAGGTGCTGTCGGATGCCGACCGCGCCGAGTTCGCCGAACTGCGCACGGTCCGGGCGTGGGCCGTCGAGGAAAAGCCGGGCGGCTGGCGTCTGCGCCGGCGGCCGGGGCCGTCAGGGGCCCGCTCCCTTCCCCTTGTCACGCTGGACGCCGGCCCGGTGGAGCGGTACCTGGACTACGCGCACCGGGTAGCCGCCGCGGTCTGCGCCCGCGCGGAGAAGGAAGGCTACCTCCTGGGCGACCCCGGGGTCTGGGAAACCGAGAAACCCAAGATCGCGCGCATCGCGGAAAACTACCTGTCCATCGATTTTAGCGGGGCGGCCGAAGAACGCCGGTACCCGGCGCTCTTCGAGCTGGCATTCGGCGGGAAAGACCAGCCCGAACTCCGGCTCGGACCGGAGGATGGCGGCGTGCGGGTTCACGGGCGGGTGGACCGCGTGGATCTGATCTTCGATGAGGCCGGGCGCCTGGCCAAACTGCTGGTCGCGGATTACAAGGGCGCCGGGCGCGGCGGCCTCTCCCCCGAAAAATACGCGGAGGAAATCGCGGAGAGCCTCGACTGCCAGCTGCCCGTGTACGGCTTCGCCGCGCAGCAGGCGCTGTTCGGCCGGTACAACGAGCCGGAACTGAACGCGATGACCGACGCGGTCTACCACATCCAGGAGCGCGACCGGGACAACATGGCGAAGCAATTCAAGGAGGAAAAACGCGTCCGCCTGGCGGACGCCGAAAGCGGATCCGTCACGGCGCGCTTCATCGAGCGCGTGGTGGAAAACCTGTCGCGGCTGCGGGCGGCGGACTTCTCGGTGGACCCTTTGGACTGCGAGTACTGCGATTTCAGCCACGTCTGCCGCGTGGATGTCACCGCCCTGGAAAGCGCGGCGAACGCCGCGGAGAGCTGACCCGGCCAAAATCCGCGCGCGGCCTCTCCCTGCTGTCACGGCTCGCAGGCGTACACAGGGGATGTCCGCATGAACGCCATCCTGGCTCACGGATTTGGGGCCGGATTGAAGACCAGTACCATAAAGGGTTGGCTCGCTCCCGTCACCGTTGTACAGTGTTCGGCCGGAAGAAAAACCATGCATCACGGAATCCAGTCGATCACGTTGCTTGGCTCTTCCTCCGGCCGTAATGCCGGCGACGCCGCACTGGTGGCCGCGATCATGGACAGCGTGGACCGGGCGCTCGGGCGGCGCATCCGCTACGAGATCCCCACGCCCCGCGCCGCGTACATCCGGGACCACTATCCGAACGACGCGCGGCCGGTCGGCATGATGCCGTGGCAACTGTCGGTCAAGATGCTGGGCCTGCCGACGCTGCGGTCCATCCTGCGCACGGACCTCACGCTGATCTTCGACGCGATCCTCTTTGACCGGTCGCTGTTCAACCCTCTCTTCAACTTCCTTTCCACGCTCTACCTCCTGCTGCCCCTCGCCCGCCGGTTCGGCAAGCGGATGGCCTGCTACGACGTCGGCGTCGGCCCGATCCATACGCGCGCCGGACGGCACATGTTGCGTCGCGTGCTGGGCTGCATGGACTTCGTGACCGTCCGCGACGAGGCCGGCCTGGCGCTGCTCCGCGAGAACGGCATCGAGCATCCGCGGGCCCGGCTCGCGGCGGATGCCGCGCTGAACGCGCCCGCCGCCGACGCCGCGGCCGTGGACGCCATCTTCCGCCGCGCCGGCCTGGCGCCCGGCGAGCCGGCGCTGGGCATCAACATCAACCGCTATCTCGACACGTGGGCGGCCCCGGGCCGCCGCTCCATGGGCGCGGAGGCGTTCCTGAACGTCTTCGCGGGGGCCCTGACCCGCGTGTGGAACGAACTGAAGACGCCACTGGTGTTCGTCACCACCCAGCATCATGACGTGGAGATCACCCGCGACCTGATGGACCGCCTGCCGCCGGGCGTGAAAACCGCGCTGATCGCCAACCGGGACTACGATCACGCCGAGACCAAGGGGGCCCTGGGGCGGCTGGACCTGCTCTGCGGCATGCGGCTGCACTCCCTGATCCTGGCGACGGCGGGCCTGACCCCCGCGGTGGGCATCGCGTACCAGCCGAAGGTGAAGTACTACTTCGATACCCTCGGCCTGGGCGACCGCGTGTTGAGCTTCGACGACTTCACCGAGGAAAAGCTGGCCGGGCACATTCTCCGCGGCTGGAATGACCGCGCGAAGATCCGCGCCGCGCTGGAGCAGCGCATCCCGCCCCTGGGCAGGCTGGCCGCGCGGCCGGCGGACCTGGTGGCGGCCATGGACCGGGGGGAGGACCTGGATCGCGTGCTGCAGAATACCTGGCCGACCGGCACGACATGAAACTGCCCCGCCCACCGCTATTCGCCGGCACGCTGCTGCTGACCCTGGCGGTCTGGCTGGCCTTCACATGGCCCCTGCCCCGCCACTTCACCGACGGGATCCCGATGTCGTCGCAGAACGTGGAGAAGGGCCATGCCCGGGCGATGATGCCGGGCGACCACCTTCAACTCCTTTACCACTTCGAGCTGGTCCGCGACATGATCGCCGGTCGCATCCCGTGGTTCCACAACGTGTACGAGTTCAACACCGGCGACGACGGGGCCCGCTACCGGCCGGCCGCCTACTTCGCGCCGTTTTCGCTGCCCTATGCCCTGCTCGCTCCCTTTCTCGGGCGGGCCGCGGCATGGAACCTGGTGGCCTTTCTCTCGCTCTGGATCACGGCGCTGGCGACCGCCGCGCTCGCGGGTCGTTTTGCCCCCGGCCGGCTGTCCATGTACGGCGCGGCCCTGGTCGCCCTGGTGATCCCCTTCCGCTGGGTCAACCTGCTCGGGGGCAGCCCGGCGGGCCTGGCGATGATGTGGGTGCCGGTGCTGGCGCTGGGCCTGGACATGGCGATCCGGGAGCACCGCGTTTCCGGCGGCGTCCTGGCGGGCGCCGCGCTGCTGCTGTGCGTGTGGAGCGATCTCCAGGTTTTCTTCTTCTGCGCGATCAGTCTTCCTCTCTGGGCCCTCCTGTCGTGGTTCAGCCTGCCGGAACCCCTGCGCGGCCGCTGGAAACCCCTGCTGAAAGCACTCGCGCCCATCGGGTTCTTCTTGTTGCTCGTCGTGCTGTACCGGTCCCTGCGGCACGGGCAACTGGCGGCCTCCGGGGTCTCCGCCGGCCGCAGCCTGACGGAGGTCAAGCTGTTCTCCCCCACCTGGCGCGGGCTCTGGCAGTGGGCCGCCGAGGGGTTGCAGAGCCACGTCTATATCGGATGGGTGCTGCCGGCGCTGCTGCTGGCCGGGGGCATAAGCCTCGTCGCTGCTTTACGGCGTCGCGGGAGCTCCGCCCTCCAAGCTCCTGGAGGGTCGAGCTCCCGCGAGACCGGTCCTGAAGAAATATCCGTAAGCGACGGGCCCATCCTGTTCTTCCTTTTCCTCCTCTGCTGCGCCGCCCTCGGAGACATCGTCATCCTGGCGCTGGGCGTCCACGGTCCGTTCGGCGGGATCGTGCTGAAAATCGTGCGAGCGCTGCTGCCGCCTTACTCGATGGTCCGGCAGACGGCGAAGATATTCTGCCTGCTGCCCACGCTGGCGGCGCTGACCGCGGCGCTGGGCCTCGGCGGGCTGATGCGTCTCACCGCCGGCCGCCTGCACGGGCCGGCGGTCCTCGCCTTGATCCTGCTCGCCGCCGAAATGCGGTTCCAGGTCCGGCCCACGATCTGCCTCCTGGACGACGGGCAGGCCGCCTACGCGGCCGTGCGCGAAGAGGCCGGGGCGGGCGCGGAGCCGCGCGCGCTGGTCATCCCCCTCTGGCCGGGCGATTCGTCCTGGACCTCGATCTACGAGTACTACGCGCAGATGTACGGCATCCGGATGGTCAACGGCTACAGTCCCGCCGTCCTCCGCGACTACGTGGAGAACGTGTTCCGCGCTCTCGAAAGCGCCAACCAGGGCTTCCTGACCGATGACCAGCTGGCCCGCCTGGCCCAAATGAAAGTCGGGTACCTCCTGGTGCACGAAAACGCGTTCCCCGAAAAAGTGAGCCCCTTCCCCGTACGGAACACGCTCAACCGCTTGCTGAACGATCCCCGGTTCACCTTCCTGCGCCAGGCGGAGAACGTGTGGGCCTTCCGAATCGCGCCGCGGCCCGGAGATCGGGAGACCGCCTCCTGCGGGGCCTCTTTCCCGGCCCGGCGGTGGGAATGGGAAGCTGTGGAGTCGGAGGGCGGCACAGTGGTCCCCGATCTCGATGCGGGCGGAGGCGCCTTCTGGCGCGCCGAGGCCGCCGGAACTTGGGCCGCGACCCGTCCGGCCCGCGTTGCGCCGGACCCGACGCTGCACTGGCTGGTCCGCGGCCGCGGAGCCGGATCCGTTCAGGCGATTACCCGGCTGGGCGAAACAAGCACGCCAGCCACCCCCCTCACGTTTGAATCGGAGACCTGGACTTGGATCGCCATCCCGATCGCGGGGCACAACGTATTCCAGCCCATTCAATTGCGCGTCGAGCACGTCGGGGGTCGTGTCGAACTCGACTTGGCCCTGCTTGCGCAGGGCGCCTGGCCGACGGCATGGAGCCCGGGCGACCGGATGGAAATCCCGGCAGCCTGCTTGTTCCACGGCGGCTACAGCGATGGCGATGCCGTGGTGTTCCGGACGACGCACGACCCCGAGGCGGCCCTTCTGTACGGCCCCAAAATGCCCCTGCCGGAAGGTTCCTATCGCATCGAGCTGGTGTTCTCCTCGCAGGCCCCGGAGGGAGCCGTACTGGGACGCCTGAACGTCCGTATCCGCGAGGAGGATGAGAGCAGATGGGTGCCGGTCATTGCGGGGCGGCCTTGCGTAACGGCTTGGAGTCAAACAGGAAGCTTGCCTGTGAACGCGGTCTTCGTCTATGATCGCGACCACGATGTAAAGGTGGTCAAGCTTATCATCGAGGCAACCCATGCTGCGCGATAAGGTCTGCTGGCATCGGTTTTACGGAGTGGGAGCCCTGTTTTACGCCCTGACTTTCCAGTCCATCCCCGGCTGCGATGAGGTCAATGACAAGGGGCCGGACCCCGTCGGGCCGGACATCCGCGGCCGCTGGAGCGGGGTGTATTACCGCACGGACAGCGCCGCGCGCACCGCGTTGACCGCCTCGATCCGGCAGGAAGGCGACGCGGTCACCATCACCACGAGCAAATCCGAGGGCCGGGCGCAATTGCTGACCGGAACGATCTTTGAAAACGGCGACCTGGACATGATCGACGGCTACGACGGGCAGGAATGGACCAGCTTTTACGGGCCGGCCACCGCAACCCACATCCTGCTGGCCGACTACGTCAGCACGCCGTCCCCGGAAGAACCCGACCCGCCGCTGTACATCCTGGATTTGTCCCGGTAAGCTGGTCGGTAATGAATCGGGCTGATCCCTTGCGTGTTCTGCTGCTGGCTCCCCATCCTTTCTACCAGGAGCGGGGCACGCCCATCGCCGTGGATTTGCTCCTGCAGGCCTTGAGCCGGCGCGGGTGCGAGGTGGATGTCGTGACGTTCCCCGAGGGCGAGGACCGCCGGTATCCCGGCGTGACAATTCATCGGACCCGCCCGTTTCCCTCGATGCGCGGCTTCCGCCCGGGCTTTTCCCTGAAAAAGCTCTACACGGATGCCTTCCTCGCCCGCCTGGCCCGCCGGCTCGCGCGCGAACGGAAGCCGCACGTGATCCACGCCGTCGAGGAAGCCGCGTTCATCGCCCGCGGCCTGTGCCGGCGGCTGGGGATCCCCTACGTGTATGACATGGACTCCTCTCTGGCCCGCCAACTCGTGGAGAAGATGCCCTGGCTGAAGCCGGCCGATGGTTTTTTCCGCTGGATGGAAGCGCGGGCAATCCGGGACGCCCTCGCCGTGGTGCCCGTCTGCCCGGCGCTGGCCGACCTCGCCCGGGAACGCGGCGCGCGGTATGTCCATCTCTTGAGCGACATCTCCCTGCTGCCCGAGACCGCGACGCCGCCCCCGCCCTCCGCCGCGGCGCGCTTCCGGTTCACGTACATCGGTAACCTGGAGTCCTACCAGGGCGTGGACCTTCTGCTGGACGGCTTTGCGATCGCCCATCGGTCCGCATCGGACATCGAGCTCTCCATCGTCGGCGGCGCGCCCGTCCACGTGGAGCGTTACCGGGCCCGGGCGGCCGCGCTCGGGCTCGGCGACGCGGTGCAACTCGTCGGCCCCCGACCCACGTCGAACCTGCCGGCCCTCTTCGCCGAGGCCGGCGCGCTGGTCTCCCCGCGCATTCGCGGGGACAACACGCCGATGAAAATCTACTCGTACCTCGATTCCGGCCGGCCGCTGCTGGCCACGAATCTCCCGACGCACACGCAAGTCCTGTCGCCGGACGTCGCGCTCCTGGCCGATCCTAACCCGGACTCCATGGCGGAAGGCCTGCTCCGGCTCGCGCGCGACCCGGAGTTGTGCTCGCGGCTGGCCGGGAAAGCCCGGGCGCTGGCGCGGGAAAAATACAGCCGCGCCGCCTTCGAGGCCGCCGTGCATCGCCTGTACGATTATGTTGATGGACAAATACGGTCTCGCGGGAGCTCGACCCTCCAAAAGCCAGAGCCTGGTCAAGGCTCTGGAGGGCGGAGCTCCAGCGACGCCGCTGTTCGAGGTCACCCCCAATTATGAAACGCGACCTGGCCCGGCTGGACAACGAATCGTTCGATCTCGTGATCATCGGGGGCGGCGTGTACGGACTTTCCGCCGCCTGGGACGCCGCCCTGCGCGGGCTCAAAGTCGCGGTGCTGGAAAAGGGCGACTTCGGGGCCGCGACCTCGTCGGGCTCGCTCAAGCTGATCCACGGCGGGCTGCGCTACCTCCAGCACTTGAACTTCGCCCGGATGCGGATGTCGATCAACGAGCGCCGCCGGATGTTGCGCATCGCCCCGCACCTGGTCCACCCGCTGGAATTCGTCATGCCCTGCTACGGGCACGCCATGAAGGGCCCCGAGGCCATGCGCCTGGCCCTGCTGTTCAACGACGCGATGTCCTTCGACCGCAATCGCGGCCTGGACCGGGCGCACGCGATCCCGGGCGGCCGCACACTCTCGCCCGCGGAATGCCTGGAGCGGCTGCCCGGCATCCGGCGCGAGGGGCTGACCGGCGGCGCGGTCTTCCACGACGCCCAGATGCACAACTCCGAGCGCCTGACCCTGGCCTTCGGCCTGTCCGCGGCCGGGCGCGGCGCCGCGCTCGCCAACTACGCCGAGGTGACCGGCTTCCACCTGGAGCAGCAAACGATCCGGTCGGCCGTCGTGCGCGACCGGTTGAGCGACCGCGTCTTCTGCGTGGCCGGTCGCCTGTTCCTCAACATGACCGGCCCGTGGTCCGACATCACCGCCGGCCTGCTGACCTCCCCGGCGCCCGCCCGCCGCGTCGTGCGCTCGAAGGGCGTGCAACTGGTCACCCGCGCGCTGCCGCCCGCCGCCGCCTTCCCGATCGAGAGCCGCCAGCGCGACCTGACCGCGGTCATCAAGCGCGGCGGCCGCAACTACTTCGTCACGCCGTGGCGCGGCCTCTCGATCATCGGGACCACGGACACGCTCTACGAGGGCGCGCCGGACGATTTCGCGATCACCGAACCCGACATCGGCGAGTTTCTCGCCGAGATCAACGCGCTGTATCCGGCCGGCCTGGAGCGGAAGGACGTCCGCTTCTGGATCGGCGGCCTGCGGCCGCTGGGCGACGAGGATACGAACCCCGAGCACGCCAAGGCGTCGCACCGGTCGCAGGTGCGCGACCACGCCCGCGAGGGCGGGCCGGCGAACCTCGTCAGCGTCGTCGGCGTCAAGTACACCGTCTGCCGCCGCATCGCGGAGCAGGTCGTGGATCTCGCCGCGCGGCGGCTGGGCGGTTCCGCCGACCGGTGCCGGACCGGCGAGACGCCGCTGGCCGGCGGCGACATCGGGGACTTCGACGCGTTCCGGTCCGGGGCGGAGGACCATCTCGCGCGGAACTACGGGACGCAGATGAAGGAGGTCCTGGCCCTGGCGAAGGACAACCCGGCCTGGGCGGAGAAGATTCCCGGCTCGACGGAGGTGCGCGCCGCCGAGGTGATCCACGCCGTTCGCGAGGAGATGGCCGTGCACCTGGCCGACGTCGTGCTGCGCCGGACTGACCTGGGCACGCTCGGCCATCCCGGCCGGCCGGCCCTGGAGGCCTGCGCCCGGCTGATGGCGGCGGAGTTGGCTTGGACGCCCGGCCGGACCGAAGAGGAACTGGCAGCCGCGGAACGCTTGTTCACCCCGCCCGCCGGCTAGTTTTGGGCTTTATCCGGGCGGCCGCGGACAGTATGGTGCTTCCTGACCGCATGACACTGCTCCGCGACATCCTGGCGCACCGGGAACTGCTGCAGAACCTGGTGGCGCGCGACATCAAGAGCCGCTACAAGGGCTCGGCGCTGGGGTTCCTCTGGAGCATCCTGAACCCGCTGTTCATGGCGGCGATCTACATCTTTTTCCTCCGCCTGCTGGCCGGGCGCGGCGTGCCCCACGAGGACGTGATCATCGGCGTGTTCGCCTGGCAGTTCACCGTCCAGTGCGTCACCGGCGGGATGAACTGCATCACGGGCAACGCCAACCTGGTGAAGAAGGTTTATTTTCCGCGCGTGCTGCTCCCGATCTCGGTCGTCGCGGCGAACCTGGTCAACTTCCTGCTGACCCTGGCGGTCCAACTGGTCCTGGTCGCCGTGCTGCTGGGCCTGGACGGCGCGCACCTGTCGGCCTGGGCGGCGGCGCTGCCGCTGGTCATCGCCTACCACGCGCTGTTCAACCTCGCCCTGGCGCTGCTGGTCGCGTCGGCCAACGTGTACTTCCGGGACACGCAGCACCTCGTGGGCCTGCTGTTGAGCGCCTGGTTCTTCGTGAGCCCGGTGATGTACAACCTGTCGTTCGTGGAGAAATTCGCGGGGCCGGCGCTGACCCCCGCGTACCTGCTCAACCCGGTCGCGCTGATCGTCACCGCCTACCGCGCCGCGCAGTTGCCGGGGGCCGCGCTCCCGTGGACGTGGTCCGCGGCGGGGGCCTGGCTCTGGCCGCTGCTGCTGCTCGCCGTGGCCTGGCGGAGCTTCCAGCGCGCGCAGCGAAACTTCGCGGACTGGCTATGAACGCGATCGAAGCCACCCAGCTCGGCAAGGCGTACCGGAAGCAGGGCATCGGCCCGCCGACGCTCTTCGGCGCGCTCTCGCGCGGCCTGCGCGGGCGCCGGATCGAGGAGTTCTGGGCGCTCCGGGACGTCAGCTTCGGCATCGCGCGGGGCCGCACGGTCGGGGTGGTCGGGCCGAACGGTTCGGGCAAGAGCTCGCTGCTCGGGCTGGTCGCGGGCACGATCACGCCCACGCGCGGGTCGGTGCGCACCGAGGGGCGGGTATCGTCGCTGCTCGAGCTCGGCGCGGGCTTTCACCCGGACCTCTCCGGCCGCGAGAACGTGTTCCTGAACGCGGCGCTGCTGGGCATCCCGCGCGAGGACGTCCGGCGGCGCTACGACCACATCGTCGCCTTCGCCGGCCTGGCCGAGTTCATGGACATGCCGGTCAAGCACTACTCCAGCGGCATGTACGTGCGCCTGGGTTTCGCCGTGGCGACGGAGCTGAACCCGGACGTGCTGCTGGTGGACGAGGTGCTCGCGGTCGGCGACATCGCCTTCCAGCTCAAGTGCCTGGACCGGATCCGGGATTTCCAGCGCCGCGGCAAGACCCTGCTGCTGGTCTCACACGCGCTCCAGACGGTCGAGGAATTCTGCCACGAGGCCTTCCTGCTGTACCGCGGCGAGATGGTCGCGCGCGGCGACCCGCCGGACGTGATCCTGAAATACATGACCTCCTTCATGGGCGAAGGCGGCTATCTCTACCGGCAGGAGTTCGGCACGCGCGAGGTGGAATTGACGAGCGTCGCGCTGCGCGGGCCGGACGGGACGGAGGCCGCCTCCTTCCAGACCGGCCGGGCCCTGCACGTGGACATCGGGTACCGCGCGAAGGCGCGGATCGAGAACCCGGTCTTCGGCTTTTCGATCAAGACGGGCAACGGGCTGTACGTGTACGGCAGCAACACGCAGCTCGCGAAGTGCGCGGTGCCCTTCATCGAGGGCGAGGGCGCGATGCGCCTGACGCTCGATCCGCTGACGCTGAAGGGCGGAAACTTTTTCCTCTCGCTGTCGATCCACTCTCCGGATCACGCCGTGCAATACCACCGGCGCGAGGACTGGTACCCGTTCGTGGTGAAGGACCCGACCGAGGCCCCGGGCCTGTTCGAGCTCCACAGCGCATGGCACCCCCTGCCCCCGCCGCCGCCCCGCGCGTCCCAACAAACTTCCTCACGGGTGTGAAGAGGTTTGTTACGGATCAAGATGCCCGCGGCCGCCGTCAGAAAACCGGCCGCTTGACCCGCACGTTGTATTCGACGGCCTCGCGGCCGCCCGCCGGCACGTCGAACTCGTAGAGCAGCCGGCGGAAGACCTCGCGGCACGGCTTGGTGGAACTGACGAGCGACCACTCCAGGATCAGCGGGGGTTTTTCATCCAACTCCACCGTGATCGCGCCGTCCCGGTCGTTGAGGACCTCGATCCGGAACACCTCGGTGTACGCGCCGTCCGGCAAGGATGTACGGCCCAGGCTCCCCCGCCGACCCGTAACGTCCCCGGCGGGGCCGAGGTCGATCCGGAGATCGGCATCGACGGGCGTGTGCGGCAGGTCGCCGGTCTGCAGAAGCTGCGACCGCAGGCTGCCGAGGAACAACTGCACCGGGCCGGGCGGCAGGGGGATTCCGAGCCGGTGGGCGGCCGTGTTCGGCACGCCGATGAACTTGCGGAGCGGCCGGGGCGGCGACTCCAGCGAGGCGGAGAAATCCTCGGCGCGCAGGACGTAGCGCCGCGCGGCGGGGATGCGCGCGCTTTTGACCAGGAGGAACTCGGTGTCGGAACCGGCGGGCAGCTCCAGCCGTCCCGGCAGAGCGTACTCGTACTCGATCCCGGGTTCCGGCGGGCGCCAGCGCCATAGGTCGAACAGGGGGTTGAGCTCGTCGAGGAGGAGGAACCCGGGCGGCTTGGCCTCGTCGTCCGGGGGGCGCCGGCGGCCGACCAGTCGGATGACGGCATTGGAAAACGCTCGGCCGGCCCGGTTCTCGATGCGGACCCAGCCCGCCAGGTCCGCCGAGAGCGGCTCGCGCTCCTCCACGCGATCGCCCCGCACCACGACCTGGTAGCTGGCCGACCAGGTCAGCCCCGAGGTCTCGTAGAATACTTCGAGATCCAGGGCCTGCCGTTCGTCCGGCACGTCAATCCGGGCTTCCACGGAGACCGGCCCCGCCGGCGAGGCCGATCCTGCGCCCGCATACGGCTCCGGAGCCCAGACAAGGTCCGCCCCGCCCGCCGCGGCGGACGCGCCGGCCCGGCCCCATTCCCGCACATCGACGTCCAGCCGCCTCGCCCGCACCACCAGCGTGGACAGGTCGATGCCGGCGGGAAGATCCTCCAACACCAGGGGTTGCGGGCCGCGGACCACGGACACCGTGCGGGTCTCGCGGACCAGGGCGCGCCCCTCGCCGATCGTGAGGAACACCTCGGCGCCCGAGGAGGCCGCCAGGCCCAGGAGGAGGACGGCCGCGTGCGCGTCGCGGCGGAAGAACCTATGGACGGCGGACCCCGGCATGACCGCCCCGCGCCTCACCAGCGATACCGGACCGTATAGTGAACCGACTTCTTCCCGCCCGGCTTCAGGGAGGGCCGGAATTCGACGGTCTGCGCGCCGGTCTTCGTGTACTCGGCGTCGGACTTGACGATCTCGAACTGCTCGCCGCGGTAGAGGTGCTCGACGACCCGGATTTCCACCTCGTCTGCGGAATCATTGGACAGGCGGATTTCAAAGCTCTCCTCGTATTCGCGCAGCGGCACCACCTCGGTGTAGCCGGTGCGCTCGCGCTCGCCGCCCAGCCCGCGGGCCGGGCCGAGCGAAAGGTCCACGGACGCGCCGGCCGGCAGAACCGCCAGGCGGCCCTCGATCAACCCGTCCACCGTGCCGTCCGCGCGCCGTGTATACAGCCGCACGGGGCCGGGCGGCAGGAGGAATCCAAGCCCGGCAGCCTCCGTGTTCTCGAACCCGATCCGCTGTTCCACGTCGCGATGAAACTCGGTCCCGAAGTTCCAGTCCGTGCGCCGGTTCCGCTGGAAGCGGTCGAAGCGCGCGCCGTCGTAGACGTAGAACCGCCGCACGGGGAGCTTCTCCGCCCGCGCGAGCTGCACGTAGCGGGTGCTGCCGGACGGGAGGGCGAGCGGGCGGGACACCTCCAGCGCGGACAACTGGGCCGCGGCCATGCCCGATTCGGCGCCCGGCCGTTCCGCGCCGTAGGCGTGCCGGAACGGAACGCTGATCTCGTCGCCCGGCAGCCGGGCGGACGGCACGGGGAATTCTCCGCCCAGCCCGCGGGTGGTCGTGACCAGGTGGACCCGCGCATTGTCGAAATCGCCGCCGCTCTGATTGACCAGGGCGGCCCGGAGCATCAGGACGGCCTCCGCGCCGCCCTCGTCGAGCAGCAGCTCGTAGGCCGGCGTCCACGACAGGCCCGCGGTCGTGTAGGACATGCGGAGATTGACCGGACCTTCGCCCGAACTGGAAAGACGGCAGGAAAGCTCGGGCCCGGGCGCCGCCTTCAGCACACGGACCTGCTGCAGAAGATCGGGATTCGGATACAAGCGCAGGGAACCGTCCTCGGCCTGCAGGAGCACGGACTCCTGCCCGGCCGCGCCGGGCCGCAGCCGCCCCCGCGCGGCCTCTCCGCCGACCAGGATTTCCACGGGCTGCCCCTCGTACTGCGCCAGCAGTTCCGCCAGGTCCCCCGGGACGCCCCGGAACGCCCGCTCGAGCTCCTGCAGGTCCGCGGAGCCGCCGACCGGCGCCAGCGAAAGGCTGGAGGGATCCATCCGGACCGGCACCCCGCCGAACCGCACGAGATTCTCGCCGCGCGCCAGCGTGACGGCGCGCAGATCCGACACCAGGGTCCGGCCGGTATCGTAGATGGACAGCATCACGCCGCGCGGCGCGGAAGCCTCCACCTCCGGCGTTTCACCGGCCGCCATCGCGGCGGCACTCCAGGCAAGGGTCAGGGCCCAGGCGCAAGCTTTCATATCGCTTCTCTTTTCCGCGCCCGTTCGGCGGGCGACGGGTGTTACTGTACACCGGGTTCCCAGCCCCTGTCACGCGCGGCATCCGGCGGGCGGATTTGATCTTGCCCGGGGGACCGCGCCCCCTATGCTGGACCGGAAAAAGGAACGGCATCATGGAAACGACCGAACTCGGTACCACGGGCCTGCAGGTGTCGCGGCTGGCCATGGGCACGATGACCTTCGGCAAGGAGGCCGACCGCGCCGCCTCCGCGGCCCTGTACCACCGGGCGCGCGAGGCCGGCATCAACCTGTTCGACTGCGCGGACATCTACGCGCTGGGCGAGTCCGAGCGCATCCTGGGCGAGCTGATCCGGGACGCGCGCGACGAGGTGCTGATCACCAGCAAGGTGTACTTCGCCATGGAGCCCGGGCTGAAGCGGGCCGGCCTCTCGCGGGACCACATCCTGCGCTCCGTGGAAGGCAGCCTGCAGCGCCTGAAGACGGATCACCTGGATTTCTACTTCGCGCACGCCTACGACGAGCAGGTGCCCCTGGAGGAGACCCTCGGCGCGCTGGACGACCTCGTGCGGCAGGGTAAGGTCCGCCACACCGGCGCCAGCAATTTCGCGGCGTGGCAGGTCGCCCGCGGCCTGGGCTTCTCGGAAGGCCGGGGCTGGGCGCGGTTCCAGTGCATCCAGCCGATGTACAACCTGGTCAAGCGGCAGGCCGAGGTGGAACTGTTTCCGCTGGCGCGGGCGGAGAAGCTGGGCGTGCTGACGTACAGCCCGCTCGGGGGCGGGCTGCTGACGGGCAAGTACCGGGCCCGGGCGCACGGGCACGACAGCCGGCTGGTCGCCAGCGACATCTACCGCCGGCGCTACGGGCCCGACTGGATGCACGAGGCGGCCGGACGGTTCACCGAGCTGGCGCGCGAACATGGTGCGCACCCGGTCTCGCTGGCCGTGGCCTGGGCGGGCGCGCACCCGGCCGTCACGGCGCCCATCATCGGCGCGCGCAACCTGGAGCAGCTCGAACCGGCGTTGAAATCGGTCGAGATCCGCATGACCCCGGAACTGTACCGGGCCATCGGACGCCTGACCCCCGCCCCGCCGCCCGCGACCGACCGCAGCGAAAGCGTCGAGGCATAAAAACACTTGCGCGCCGCGCCGGCGTGGTGTAGTACTCGCCGTGTAATCGAGCGCGGGGTTCCGCCCGTGCACGGTCCGGAGCGAGCGTAGCTCAGTGGTAGAGCGTCACCTTGCCAAGGTGAGGGTCGAGGGTTCAAGTCCCTTCGCTCGCTCCAATTCTCTATTGTAACCCCGCCGGCCCTGTGGCAGATTCGCGCGCCCGGCCCCGGGGCCGCGGCGTGCAGGCGATGAACCTCCCCCTGACACAGAAAATGCTGATGGATTGGGCCGGCCCCCAGGTGTTCCGGGAGGGCCAGGCGATGTTCGACGCGGGACGCGTGCAAAAGGTGGAATTCGAGCCCCCCTTCGTGCGCGGCGAGCTGGCGCACGGCACGCGCGGCCTGACGTCGCAGTTCGAACTCCTTCCGGGCGGCGCCGTGGACAACCAGTGCCCCTGCCGCGACAACGTCGAGCGCGGCATCATCTGCGGCCACGTGGTCGCCCTGGGCCTGGCGCTGATCCGGCGTCACTCCGATCCCGAGCGCGAGCGCAAGGCCCTGGAGGAAACCCGCCGGGCCGCCCGGCTGGCCGTCGTGGACGAGTCCAGATACCTCCGCCGGGTCTCCCGCGACGAACCCGGCGCGGTGCCGGCCCGGCTCCAGCTTTTCCTGGCGCGGAACTGGGCCGACAGCGTGCCGCAGGGACGCGTCCCGCTGGCCTGCGCGCTGGAATGCGACGGGCGCGTGGAGCGCATCGACCGGCTGCCGACCGATGTCCCCTACCTGCTCAACAGGCAGGACGATTCGATTCTCTTCGTGCTCGAGGACATTTCCGAGGGGCCGGCGAAGGGCCGGCTCGACCTGACCCTTCCGGATTTTCTCAACCTGTTGAGCCTTCACGCCGGCAAGCCGCTGAACGTGGACGGGCGCGAGCAACCGGTCACCGTGAACGCGGCGCGGATGGCTTCCGTCCTGCGGATGGATCTAGACCGCGAAAACGGCGAACTGATCCTCATGGTGCACACCGAGCTGCCGTTCCGTGAAGCCGGGTCGGTCCCGGTGTACGTCGTGGCCGGGAAGACCGGGTGGATTTATGACGCCGGGCATTTCTGGCCGCTCGAGAGGACGCTGCCGGCCCCCCTCCACTCGATCTACCGGCAGCCCGTGTGCATCGCGCGCGAGGCCGTGCCCCGGTTTCTGCAGACGGAACTCCCGATGCTGGAGCAGTACGCCCGCGTGGAAACGGGGCTGTCGCTCGACCTGTTCACGCTCGATCCGGGCGCGCCGAAATTCAGGCTCGCCGTGCGGGGCAGCCCCGCGTCGCTCACGGCCACGCTTTACGCCGAATACGGGGACGATATCGTC
>JAGNIJ010000020.1 GCA_018001225.1 Kiritimatiellia bacterium
CTGTCCATCCTCGGCCTGCTGGGCGGCGTTATGCTGATCGGCGTCGTGGTGAACAACGCGATCCTGATGATGGACGAGGTCAACGTCCTGCGCCGCGAACAGGGCCTGCACAAGCGGGAGGCCATGCTCAAGGCCGCGGTCGACAAGTTCCGGCCGATCTGCATGACCTCGATCGCCGCCGTGCTGGGCATGCTGCCCATGGCGCTGGGATCCGGCCTGGGCAGCGAGATTCGCGCGAGCATCGGCATCGGTTCGGTCGGCGGCATGGTGGTGTCCAGCCTGCTTTCGCTCTACTTCATTCCCCTGCTCTACATCCTGGTGGGCCAGACCGACCGCCGCCAGGACCGGCACCGCGCAAAGATGGAAGAGGAAGCCGCGCCCCCGCCGCCCGTACAAGCGGGTTGATGCCGCCGGCCCGGGGGCGTAGGATGGCGCGGTAAACGAGGGACGATTATGCCGCTGAAAACCATCGTCGAGAAACGCCGCCAGGGCGGATACCTGGTGCGGCTCGAGGGCCGCCTGGATTCCGCGACCGCGCCGGCCTGCGAGAAGAAGCTCATGCCGCTGCTCCAGGAAAACGTCCGCACGATCGTCCTGGACGCCGCCGGGCTGGAATACATCAGCAGCATGGGCCTGCGGATCGTGCTGGAGATCCGGAAGCAACTGGCGGCGCGCAAGGGGCACCTGGTGCTGGCGCATCTCCAGCCGGCCGTCGCCCAGGTCTTCGAGGTCGCCGACATCCTGCCGCGCACGGGGATTTTCGATTCCGTCGAGAGCGCGGATATCTTCCTCGACGCCATCCAGCGCCGGGAGCAGGTCAAGGGCTCCGACGAATCCGACTGACCGACCCCGGCGCCGTCCGCGGGCTTGCCTATCCCCCGCCGCGCGGGTACAAGGCGAGGGGTCATGGCGATCCGACTCGAGGTTTCCCTGAATCCGCGCATCCCGGATGCCCGCGGCCGTGATGCCGCCGCCCGGGCGCGACGATTCCTGCGCGCGCCTGTTTCGTCCTGCCGGACCCGCGACGTCTACCTCGTGGACATGCCCCTCTCGCCGGCCGGGATCGGCCGCGTCCGCCGGGCCTTCGCCGATCCCGTCACCGCCCGCGCCGCCGCCGGCCGCCTCCCCCCTCCGCGGTTCGACTGGCTGATCGAGGTCGGGTTCCGGCCCGGCGTGACCGACAACCTCGGACACACGGCCCGCGAGGCGATCGCCGACGTCCTCGACCGCGAGCCCGGGCCGCGCGAAGGCGTCTACACCGCCACCCAGTACTTCCTGCGCGGACCGAAGCTCGCGCGCGGCGACGCCGAGCGGATCGGCCGCGACCTGCTGGCGAACGAGCTGATCCAGACCTGCCGCGTTTTCTCGCCCGCCGAATGGGCCGCCTCGAGCCCCGACACCGAGCCCCCCGTCGTCCGCGAGACCGTCGAGCCGCAGGCCCGCCCGGTCGACCTCGGCGGCCCGGACGACGAGTTGCTCCGCATCAGCCGGGACGGCGTCCTGTCCCTCGATCTCGGCGAGATGCAGGCGATCCGCGACTACTTCGCCCGGCCCGACGTCCGGTCTGCGCGGGACGCCCTAGGCCTGCCCGCCGCGCCAACGGACGTCGAGGTGGAATGCCTTGCCCAGACCTGGTCCGAACACTGCAAACACAAGATCTTCTCCGCGCGCATTCGCTACACGGATGAAACCGGGCGCGAAGAATGGATAGATTCCTTGTTCAAAACTTACATTCGGGGCGCGACGGAACGGATCGCGCGGGAGCGGAGCTGGCTGGTCTCGGTCTTCACGGACAACGCGGGGATCATCCGGTTCAACGAGCGGTTCCACCTCGCGGTCAAGGTCGAGACGCACAACACGCCGTCGGCGCTGGACCCGTACGGCGGCGCGATCACGGGTATCGTCGGCGTCAACCGTGACCCGATGGGCACCGGCATGGGCTGCGAACTGCTCTGCAACACATGGGGCTACTGCTTCGCCTCGCCCTTCCACGCCGGCCCCGTGCCGGAGGGGCTCATGCCCCCGCGCCGCATTCGCGACGGGGTGCACCAGGGTGTGATCGACGGCGGCAACCAGAGCGGCGTGCCCTGGATGCGCGGCTTCGAACGGTTCGACGAACGGTTCCTCGGCAAGCCGCTCGTCTTCTGCGGGACGGTCGGCCGCATCCCGTGCGCGCTGCAGGGGCGCCCTTCGGAGCGTAAAGAAGTCGCTCCCGGCGATCTGATCGTCATGTGCGGCGGGCGCATCGGCAAGGACGGCATCCACGGCGCGACGTTCTCGTCCGAGGAACTGCGCAAGGAGTCGCCCGCGCAGGCCGTGCAGATCGGCGACCCGATCACGCAGCGGCGGATGTACGAGTTCCTCGTCGAGGCCCGCGACGCGGGGCTGTACCGCGCGATCACCGACAACGGCGCGGGCGGCTTGAGCTCGTCCGTCGGCGAGATGAGCCGGTTGAGCGGCGGCGCGGACCTGGACCTCGCGCTCGCGCCGCTGAAGTACGAGGGCTTGCAACCCTGGGAAATCCTGCTCTCCGAGGCGCAGGAGCGCATGACCCTCGCGGTCCCGCCGGAACACCTCGACGCCCTGCGGGCCCTGGCGAAGCGGCGCGACGTGGAAATCACCGCGCTGGGCCGATTCACCGACGGCGGCGCGCTTGTAGTCCGCCACGGGGAGAAGGTGGTCGGCCGGATCGGCCTCGATTTCCTGCACGACGGCGGCCCGCGGATGACGCTCGAGGCCCGATGGACGCCGCCCACGTTCCCGGGCCCCGCGCGCCCGCGGGCCGGAGCGCGGACCGGCGTCCTGCTGGACCTCCTGCGCTCGCTGAACGTGTGCTCGAAGGAGTTCAAGTCGCGCCGGTACGACGCCGAGGTCAAGGGCTTGAGCGTGGTCAAGCCGTTCGTCGGCGCGCGCGCGGATATGCCGGCCGACGCGACGGTCATGCGCGTCGAGCACGGCCGCGACGAGGGCATCGTCCTCGCCGACGGCATCAATCCCTTCTTCTCCGACCTCGACGCCTACGCCATGGCCGCCTCGGTCGTGGACGAAGCGGTCCGGCGGATCATCAGCGCGGGCGGCTCGCTCGACCGGATCGCGGGCCTGGACAACTTCTGCTGGCCCGACCCCGTGCTCTCCGAAAAAACGCCCGACGGCCCGTACAAGCTCGCCCAGCTCGTCCGCGCGAACCGCGCGCTGTACGACGTGACCACGGCGTACGGCGTGCCCTGCATCTCGGGCAAGGACAGCATGAAAAACGATTCCGTGCGCGGCGGGAAAAAGATCTCGATCCCGCCGACGCTGCTCTTTTCCACGATCGGCGTCCTCGACGACGTGCGCCGCGCCGTGACGCCGGACTTCAAGCAGGCCGGCGACTTCATCTACGCGATCGGCCTGACGCGGGACGAGCTGGGCGCGTCGGAATACCATCGTTGGCTCGCCGCGCGGCAAGGCCGGGCCGGCGCGTGCGGCGGGACGCCGCCGGCGCTGGACGCGGACCTTGCCGGGCGGCTTTACCGGGCGATGGGCGAGGCGACCCGGGCGGGGCGGCTGCGCTCTTCGCATACGCCAACCCTCGGGGGGCTGGCCGTCGCGCTGGCGCTGGCCGCGATGGGCGGGGACCTCGGCGCGGACGCCGACCTCGCGGCCGCGCCCGGGGCGCGGGAGCTGGACGACGACGCGCTGCTCTTCTCGGAATCGAACAGCCGGTTCGTGGTCACCTGCGCGCCGGACCGGGCGGCGGAGCTGGAATCGCGGTTCGCGGGGCTGCCGTGCGCGCGGATCGGGACGGTGATCGCGGAGCCGCGGGTGCAACTGCGCATCGGCGGCCGGCGCAAGGCGGATGTATCCGTCGAGAAGATTCGAGGCGCTTTCAAGGAAACGCTGGATGGCTTCTGACCCCTCCATTCTCATCCTGACGGGGCACGGGCTCAACTGCGAGGCCGAGTCGGCCTATGCCTGGGAGCGGGCCGGCGCTCGGGTGACGCTCGCCCATTTCAACGACGTTCTCGCCGAGCCCCGCCGCCTGCACGACCACGCGGGGCTGATGTTCATCGGCGGGTTTTCCTACGGCGACCACATGGGCTCCGGCCACGTGATGGCGCTGCGCGCGCGGCACCGGCTGCGCGAGGACCTGGAAAAATTCGCCGGCGCGGGCAAGCTGGTGCTCGGCGTCTGCAACGGCTTCCAGATCCTCGTGAAGCTCGGGCTGCTGCCGGGGCTGGACGATGACACTTTCACGCCGCGCGCGGCGCTGCTGCCGAACGAAGGCGGCGCGTTCCAGAACTTCTGGGTGCGGGTGCGGTTCGAGCCGGCCTCGCCCTGCGTGTTCACGCGCGGGCTGGAGTTCATGGATCTGCCGATCCGGCACGGCGAGGGAAAGTTCTTCGCGCCGCCGGACGCCCTGAAACGGATCGAGGCCCAACGCTTGGCCGCCTGCCGGTACGTGGACCCGGCGACCGGCGAACCGGCCGCGAGCTTCCCGCACAATCCCAACGGCTCGCTGAACGCCATCGCGGGGCTCTGCGATCCCACCGGCCGGGTGTTCGGACTCATGCCGCACCCGGAGGCCAACCTCTACCGCGAGAATCATCCCGCGTGGACTCGAGGCGTCTCCGGGGGTGATGGCTTGAAGCTGTTCCGAAACGCCGTGGACTTCCTGCGCGGCTGATCCGCGCTATTTCGACCCGGTCGCGGGTTGCTGCCACGGGGTCGAGGCGGTGGGCAGCGTCGAGCCCCACGGGCGCAGCATGTCGGCCGGCTTCCCGGCCTGGAATCCCGGCGTGGCATAGGACGGCATGGGCGACCCGCCAAACGAAGGGGGGGCAATCGGGGTCGCGCCGAACAGGCTCCCCGCCTTGCCGAGGCTCGAGGCGGGGGTTATGCCGGGCAGCGCGGAGCCCGACGGCGCGGCGGCCCGGGGCTGGGCCCCGCCCCACTCGTAGACGGAGGCCGCTGGCTTTGCCATGGCGGCCTCGCCCGGCACGAGAAGCGATCCCGGCGCGGGCGGCTCCGCGCGCGAGGACTGGCTGCGCACCGCGACCCGCTCCCGCTCGACGGCCGGGGCAAACAAGGCTTCGGTTCTCGGCATGAGCGAGCGTTCCGACCGGTCTCTCCCCTTCCAAGCGTCGGCCGGGTCTCGCTCGGAGACCTCCAGGTCGCGGTCTTCGGGATTTTCCAGGGCGCTGACCCGCGTGCGCAGCAGGCCCCCGTCGTCTTCCCGCAACGCGCGCGGATCCGCCCGGCCGTCGACCCGGGCCAGTTCCTGCGCGTCGCGCACGCCCACCTCCTCGTACACGCTCGCCGCGAGGCGGCGGTCCTCCGGCGGGTCCATCATCATGCCCGTGGCTCCGGGAACCCGCCCGCCGTCCCGGAAATCGTCGTCCTGCGCGGCGGCCTCGTCCGGGGCGGCCTCCTCGTCGCCGGTCTTGCGCCGCTCGCTGACGTCGTCGGCCAGCCAGCCCCATCCGGACTCCCGGCGCTCCTCCTCCAGGGCCTTGTCGCTTTCCGTCTTCACGTTCAGGGCCGACGGGAGCAGCCAGTTCTGGTCACGCTTGGCGCGCCTGGAAGACGACGGCGCCGGGGGCGGCAGGGTCAGGAGCATCTCGGTCGTGACGAAAAGCCCGGGCATGAACGCGGAGTCCGAGCCCAGGCTCTCGGGGGCCGTTACCCGCGGCTCTTCCGGGACCACCGGCGTGGCCGAGACGGTGACGTCGTGCATCTGCACCCGGTCCGAGTACTCGCGCCCGGCCGGCTTCCGGCGCGGCGCCGCCTCCTCTTCGGCCGCGACCGCCGCGACCGACAGCAGCGCCAGCACTGTGGTCACCACCTTCTTCACAAGATCATTGTAGGCGGCTCCCCCGGCGGCGTCAATGGAGCGCGCCGCTTGAAGCCCCGCCTCTTTCTGTTACGTTGGTTCATATGACACCGCGAACCCTCCGATTGCTCATCGCGCTGGGCGGGCTGGCGCCGGGCGCCGCCGTTGCGGCGGAGTTCCGGCTGCTGGGGGAGCAGCTCTGGTTCCAGGCCGAAAACCTGCCGCTGGCCGAGGCGCTCCAGCCGTTCGCGCAAGCCGGCGTGCGGGTCCGGATGGACCCGGCCGTCACGACCCGCGTCACGGCGGATGTCCGCGGCGAAAACGCGCAGGCCGCGCTCGCGCGGATGCTGGAGCCGCTCGGTTATGTCCTGACCTGGGACGTCGTCCAGGGCCCGCTCGGGCCCTGGCCCCGGCTCGCGGAAATCCAGGTGTTCCAGCCGGGCCGGCGCGAACAGGCGCAGCTTCTGCCGGGCCAGTCGGACAACCTGGACGTCGCGCGGGACGCGGACGGGAACCTGCTGGTGCGGGACGAAATCCTGCTGGCCTTCCAGCCGGGCAGCCGGCGCGAGGAGGTCGAGCGCCTGCTGGCGCCGTACGGCGGCGTTCTGCTCGGCGGCATCTCCGAACTCGGGATTTACCGCGTCCGGTTCCCGCCCGGCTCCAACATTACCTCCCTGGTGGAGCACCTGGGCCGCCACCCGCTCGTCAAGGCCGCGGAACCTCACCATGCCGTCGCCCTTCCCCCGCCGGCGGTCTCCGCTTCCGCGGCCGGCGCCGCCGCTGCGCCGGCCGCAAGGGGTTCGGTCCCGGTGGACGCGGCGCCCGTCGCGATCCTGGACACGGGGCTCCTGAAGGAGTCCGGGCTGTCCGCGCTGGTCGCCGGGCGCTACGACGCGCTGAACCCGGACCGGGCGGTGGACGACCGGCAGGGGCACGGCACGCAGATGGCCCTGATCGCCTCCGGCGCCGTCCTCCCGGCCGGCGCGGCGGAATCCGCGGACGGCGTTCCCGTTCTCGCGATCCGGGCCTTCGACGACCACGGTTACGCCTCCGCCTTCTCCCTGATGAACAGCATGGTCTATGCCGCGACGAACGGCGCCCGCGTGCTGAACATGAGTTGGGGCACGCCGGTCGACAGCCGGTTCCTGGCCTCGGCCATCGCGTGGGCCCAGTCCCGGGAGATCGTGGTGGTGGCCTCGGCCGGCAACGAGCCGACCGGAAAGCCCGTCTACCCGGCCGCCCTTCCCGGCGTGGTGGCGGTCTCGGCCCTGGACGCGTCGGGCGAGCCTTGGGACATGTCCAACTTCGGCCGCTTCGTGTCCGTCTCCGCGCCGGGCACGGCCAGCCTGCCCGTCGGGTATCGCGGCCCGCCGGGCGGCTACGCGGGGACCTCCATCGCCAGCGTCTATGTCGCGCGGAGCCTGGCCCTGTACCGGGCGCGGCATCCCGGGGCGACGGCCCGGCAGACGGTCGCGGCCCTCCGGCAGGCGGTGGCGCCCGGCGCCGGGGGCGCACAGGATCCGCGGCTGGGGTATGGGCGGCTCGACGCGGCGGCGCTGGGCCGGCTGCTTCCCTGACGGCGCGGCGGCCGAAAAAACTGTTGTTTGCCCGCGAAAAAGGAATACAGTGAGCCCGTCGATATCCACCGAAAGGAAAGGCAGCACATGAAAAAGTTGGGTACCTTCCTGGCGATCGCGGCCCTGGCCTGCGGTACGGCTCAAGCCGCCCAAGGGGACGCGGAAACCTGGGCAAACGAGGTCGAGGGCGGGCTGGTGATCCAGTTCCCGGGCACCGGTGATTTCGATCTCTACGACATCGGCTTCGGCGCGGAAATCCAGTATCGAAACTGGGCCCTGGACCCCTTCGGCGTGGCGTTCTCGGTGGGCTACGTCCAGTGGGAGGCGAACGAGGATTGCTACAAGCTGGGCCGCATCCACACGGACTTCGACGGCTCGGTCACGACGATTCCCCTCGGCGTCTCGGGGCTGCTCTATCTGTACGGGTCGCAGAATTTCAGCCTCATCCTCGAGGCCGGCCTGCGCTACCTCGTCACGGACAGCGACATCACCTTCAACCGCATCGTGGAAACGGAGGAGGGGAAGGTGCCGTCCAGCCTCGAGGTGGATGACAGCGTGATCGGCCTGCTGGCCCTCGAGGCGGACTACTACATCAGCAAGCAGGCCCTGATCTTCGGGGGCGTGGGCTACCAGCAGGACATCGAGCGCGGCGCGATCGACACGCCGACGGGGCCCCTCCGCGACAACGAGTTCACGAGCCTCTTCATCCGCCTCGGCGGCAAGATCGTGTTTTAGTCCCGGCCCGGGTCGGAGTCCGGCCGCCGCGCGGGAAGTCCCATGAAGACGCGGGTTCTTTTGCTCTTCCTGTGGGCCGGCGCCGCGTTCGCGCAGCCCCCCCCGACCAATCACACGCTGGCCGACCACGTGCACGAGAGCCTTAGCGGCAACGTCGCTCGATTAAGCCGGTGGGTCGACTCCTTCTTCGGGAACTTCCCCGTGGAGGAAGAGCGGCTGGGTAACCGGGTGCGGCTGATCCCGATGGTCGAGTTCCGCGAGGGCGACACCCCGGACTTGAAGCTTCGCGTGCATGCCAAGCTCCGGCTTCCCCGATTCAGCCGGCGGTTGGGGCTGGTGCTGTCGGCGTTCCGCGACGAGGACGCCGCCCAGTACGGCGTGCCCGGGCAGTTCGCCGCCGACGAGGACGTGCAGCAGGCCGCCCTGCGGTACGTGATCGAGGAGGAAAAGCGGGCGCGCTTGAGCGCGGACCTGGGCTTGCGCTTCGATCCCGAGGTGGATCCCTACCTGCGGCTGCGCTGGCGCTACCAGCTCACCGACGATCCCGTCGCCAGCCGTGTGGTCCAGTATCTCTACTGGAGCCCGCGGCGCGGGTGGGGCGAGACGTCCCGCTTCGAGATGGAATCCAAGATCGCGCCGAAGACCTTTGCGCGGTCCACAACCGCCGCCACGTGGTCGGAACGGAGCCGCGGGGTGGACTGGGCGCAAACCTTCTCGACCTGGCACTATTTCTCCCTCCGCCGCGCCGCGGGGCTGGAGTGGCTGACCGAGGGCTTCACGGATCCCCGGGCCTCGCTGGAAAAAAGCCGGCTCTCGCTCAAGTACCGGCGGCGCGTGTCGCGGGACTGGCTGTTCATCCAGGTCGGCCCGTTCGTGGAGCTGCCGCGCGACCAGGATTTCGACGTCACCCCCGGCTTGACCTTCCAGGTGGAAACCGTGTTCGGCGACTCGCCCTTCTGGTGAGGCGGCCGTTTTGCTGTTGCCACGGCCCCGCGCCGCCCTACACTGGCCCGCATGGAGCCCGGCCTGTACATCGTCGGCACGCCGATCGGCCACCTGCAGGACATCACGCTGCGCGCGCTGGACGTCCTGCGGCAGGCGGAGGTCGTGGTCGCCGAGGATACGCGACACACGCGGATCCTGCTGGAACGCCACGAGATCCCCGCCCGCCTCTTCAGTTGCCACCGCTTCAACGAGGCCTCGCGGGCGCAGGCGATCCTCGACCGCGTCCGGGCGGGCGCGGTCGTGGCGCTCGTGACCGACTCCGGCATGCCGGGCGTCTCCGATCCCGGCAGCCGGGTCGTGGCCGCGTGCCGCGCCGCGGGCCTGCCGGTCACCTGCCTGCCCGGCCCGTCGGCCGTGACGGCCGCCGTGGCCTTGAGCGGCATGGGCGGCGCGGCCTTTTCCTTCGCGGGGTTCCTGCCGCGGAAGGAGGGCGCGCGCCGGCGGCGCCTCGAGGAACTGGCCGCGCGGGAGGAGCCGGTGGTCCTGTTCGAGTCGCCCTTCCGCCTCCTGCGCACCCTGGAGGAAATCGAGGCCGTCATGGGCCCGCGGCCGGTGTTCCTCGGCCGCGAGCTGACGAAGCAGTTCGAGGAAAGCCGGGTCGGCACCCCGTCGGACCTGCGGGCCGCCTTCGCCGGGCGCTCCGTGAAAGGCGAACTCGTCCTCGTGATCTCGCCCGCCGGGCGACGCGGCGAACCGGACGACGCGCGGCCCGACGGTCCGGCGGAAGGAAAGAGTTGATTTTTCAGGGCGGCGCGGACAGGCTATCCGCAACATGGCAGCCAAGCACATAGGCCTCGGGCGCGGCTTGAGCGCCCTCATCAAGGATACCCCGGCCGCGCCGGAACCGGCCGCCCCGGCGCCCGGCGAGGAGCGCGGCATCGTCAGGCTGCCGATCGACCAGGTTCATAAAAGCCCCTGGCAGCCGCGCCGCGAGATGAAGGCGGAGGCGATCGAGGATCTGGCCCACTCGATCCGCGAGCACGGCGTGCTGCAGCCGCTGCTGGTCCGGCGCGTCGAGGACCACTATGAGCTGATCGCCGGCGAGCGCCGCCTGCGCGCGGCGCAGGCCGCCGAACTGCGCGAGGTGCCGGCGCGGGTCATGGAGGTCTCCGACCGCGAGGCGCTGGAGCTGGCCCTGATCGAGAACCTGCAGCGCGAGGACCTGAACCTCATCGAGGAGGCCGAGGGCTACCGGACGCTCGTCGAGAAGTTCGAGATGACGCAGGAGCAGATCGCGCAGCGCGTCGGCAAGGCGCGCGCGACGGTGGCGAATGCCCTGCGGCTGCTGGACCTGCCGGACGCCGTGAAGCAGAAGGTCGCCGAGGGCGCGTTGTCCGGCGGCCACGCGAAGGTGCTGCTGGGGCTTGAGATCCCCCGCGAGCAGGAGCTGCTGGCCGCCCGCGCGCTCAAGGAGGGCCTGTCGGTCCGGGCCCTGGAGAAGCTGGTGGAACGGCTGCGCAAGATGCCGCGCAAGCCGCGCGCCGTGCGGTCCGACCTGCCCGAGAGCTATCTCCAGTCGCTGACGGACCGGCTGCACCAGCACCTCGGCACGTCGGTCCACGTCACCCCCTGCCGGACCCTGGCCAACGGACGCAAGGCCAAGGGCTGCATCGCGATCGAGTTCTACACGAACGAAGAGCTGGACCGCCTGCTGACGATCCTGGGCCTGGCCGAGAACCTGTAGGGGGCCCGGCGATGAGCGATACCCCAGCCCCGGCGCCGGCCCCGGACGACGATCTCCGGGCGCGCCGGTACGAGTCCCTGCACAACCGCCTCTTCCTGCTGCGCGCGGCGCTGACCCTCGGCCTGGTCTGGGCCTACCTCCTGACCGGCGCCTCGGCGGCGCTGGCGGCCGGCCTGCACGCGCGGTTCGGGGGCTGGTGGCCGCTCGTCAACGGGCTCTACACGCTGATCACCCTCTTCGGCTTCTCGGCCCTCATGTTTCCCTTGAGCTACTTCAGCGATTACGTGATCGAGCGTCGCTACGGCCTGTCGCACCAGTCGCCCGAGGGCTGGTTCCTGGACTATCTCAAAACACTGGGGTTGGAGTTGCTGCTCGGCGTGGTCTTCTTCAGCGTCCTGTACGCGCTGCTCCGGTGGCTGCCCGGCTCGTGGTGGGTCTGGGCGACGGTGTTCTACGTGTTCTTCGCCGTGGTGCTCTCGTCCCTGGCGCCGGTCCTGATCCTCCCGCTGTTTCACCGGATCGAGCCGCTCGACCAGCCCGAGCTGGTCGCCGCGGCGGAGGCCCAGGCGCGGCAGGCGGGGGTGCGGGTGCTCGGGGTGTTCCGCTGGGGGCTGGAGGAAAAGACCGAGACGGCCAACGCCGCGCTCGCCGGGCTCGGCCGTACGCGCCGCATCCTGCTGGGCGACACGCTGCTGAAGGGATACTCGCGGGACGAGATCCTGTCCATCCTGGCCCACGAGCTGGGCCATTACCGCCACCGGGACATCGCCCGGCTGATCGCGGCGGGAACGATCCTGGCCGCGCTGGGCTTCTTCGCCGCGCAGGCCGCCCTGAAGGGCCTGGTCGCGGGGTTCGGCTTCGCCGGGCCGGCGGACATCGCCTCCTTTCCCCTGATGATCGTCTGCCTCTTCCTCTTCTCGCTGATCGCCATGCCGTTCTCCAACGCCTACTCGCGCCGCCGGGAGCTCGCCGCGGACGCGTACGCCGTGCGCGCCACGGGGTCGGCCGGGCCGCTGGTCTCGGCGCTGAACAAGCTCGCGGCCCAGAACCTGGCCGTGCGCCGGCCGGCCGCCTGGCTGGAGTTTCTGCTCTACAGCCATCCCTCCATCGATCGCCGGATCGAGCAGGCGCAAGCGGCGGAAAAAGCGCCGGGAGAGACCGCCCGACACCCCGGCGCGTAAATCCGAAATTCGAAAAGCGGGAAACGGAACGCCCGGGTTCCGTTCTTTCTGAAATGCTCCGCCTTCGGATTTGTTTCGGATTTCGACATTCGGATTTCGAATTTTCTTGTTGTTGCGCTTGTATCCGCCCCGCGATCGCTCATAATGGGCGGCAACGGGTAAACGCGGACCCGGCTTCGTCCCGATGCGGCATCGGAACTGCGCCGGGGTAAAGCCCGGCTTCGTCCCGTCGTCGCGGGGCTGCGCCGGGGAGGCACGGATCGGGCGGTGGACGACTTTCTGGTTTTCGAAAACGTCTCGAAAAGTTTCGGCAAGGTCCGGGCGGTCGCGGACGTTTCGCTGACCATCCGGCGGGGCGAGTTTTTTTCCCTGCTCGGCCCGAGCGGCTGCGGCAAGACCACCCTCCTGCGGATCCTCGCGGGCTTCGAGGGCCCGGACAGCGGGCGCGTGCTGCTCAACGGCCGGGACGTCACCCAGCTCGCGCCGAACGAGCGCAAGGTCAACACCATCTTCCAGAGCTACGCCCTCTTCCCGCACCTGACCGTCGCCCAGAACATCGCGTTCGGCCCGCAGATCGCCGGCTGGCCCCGCGCGCAGATCCGGGAGGAGGTGGACAAGATGCTCCACCTCGTCCAGCTCGCGGACCAGGCGCACAAGCGGCCCGACCTGTTGAGCGGCGGGCAGAAGCAGCGCGTCGCCATCGCGCGCGCGCTGATCAACAAGCCCCAGGTGCTGCTGCTGGACGAGCCGCTCGCCGCGCTGGACCTGAAGCTGCGCCAGCGGATGCTGATCGAGCTGGACCTGATCCACGACGAGGTCGGCATCACGTTCGTGTACGTCACGCACGACCAGGGCGAGGCCATGAGCTTGAGCGACCGCATCGCGGTGATGGACAAGGGCCGCATCGAGCAGGTCGGCACGCCCGCGCAGATCTACGAGGCTCCGCGCAGCAGCTTCGTGGCCGCCTTCATCGGCGACACGAACTTCTTCGAGGGGCAGGTGGTGGAACTGCTCGGCGGCGACTACAGCCGGCTGACCGTGGAGGGGTTCCCGTCCGTCGAGTGCTTCAACGACAACAAGCTCAACGTCGGCGACCTGGTGTACTTGAGCATCCGGCCCGAGAAGTTCCGCATCTCGCGGGAGAAACCCGAGCCCGCGCCGCACGTCAACGCCGTCCAGGGCCGCGTGGCGGACGTGATCTACCTGGGCTCGCTGACCAAGTACTGGGTGCGCGCGCAGGACTACCGCATCGCGGTCTGGCGCCCGGCCAGCCGCTTCCTGCTGGACGAGAACCCGATCACGTGGAACGACGAGGTCTGGATCTCGTGGCACGGCGACGACAGCTTCATGCTGGAGCGCTACAGCGAGTCGGACGAGAAGCTGATGGAGTCGCCGCCGGACCAGGTGGGCGATCCCAGCGGCCGCGGGGCGGCGAAGCCATGAACCCGGCGCGCCGGGCCCGGTGGATCGAGTCGCTGGTAACCGCGCCGTCCATGGGCTGGCTGCTGGTCTTCTTCGTCGCGCCCACCGTGATCATCTTCGCCATCACCTTCAAGCCCGTGGACCTCTACGGGGGCATCGGGAAGGGCTGGACGCTGGCGACGCTGAAGAGCCTGTTCAACCCCAACTACCCGGCGATCGTGTGGCGAACGGTGTGGCTGTCCGCGGCGACCACGGCCGCGTGCCTGGTCCTCGCCGTGCCCTGCGGGTTCTACATCGCGCGGGCCTCCGCGCGATGGCGCCAGATGCTCCTGCTGCTGATCATCCTGCCGTTCTGGACGAGCTTCCTGGTGCGCGTGTTCGCCTGGAAGGTGCTGCTGCACCCGGAGGGGCCGCTCAAGCACGCGCTGGCGGCCATCGGGCTGATCGGGCCGGACACGCTGCTGCTGTACAACGAGAAGGCGATCCTGCTGGTGATGGTGTACACGTTCCTGCCGTTCGCCATCCTGCCGATCTACGCGGCGGCGGAGAAGTTCGACTTCCGGCTGCTCGAGGCGGCGCGCGACCTGGGGGCGCGGCCGCTGCGGGCGTTCTTCAGCGTCTTCGTGCCGGGCATCCGCCGCGGGCTGCTGACGGCGACGCTGGTGGTCTTCATCCCGGCGCTCGGGTCCTACGTGATCCCGGACATCGTGGGCGGCCCGACCACGGAGATGATCGGCAACAAGATCGCGCAGCGCACGTTCAGCGACCGCAACCTCCCGCACGCCAGCGGGCTCGCGGCCTTCCTGACCCTCGGCGTGCTCGCCCCGCTGCTGCTCGTCCTGGCCCTGCAGCGGAAGAAGGGCGAGGAAGCCCCGACGATGCAGGAGGTCTCGTGAAACGCAGCATGGTCCCGCTGCTGACGACGATCTTTGTGCTGGTGTTTTTCTACCTGCCGATCCTGGTGCTGGTGATCAACTCCTTCAACGCCTCGCGGTTCGGCGGCACGTGGGAGGGCTCGACGCTGGAGTGGTACCGGATGCTGTTCAAGGAGGCGAGCGTCTGGCGCGCCCTGCGCAACACGCTGGTCATCGCCGTCGGCGCGACCTTCGCGTCCGTCGCCCTGGGCACCACCGCCGCCTTCGCGCTGCACCGCTACCAGACGAAGCTGCAGCGGTTCCATTACACCCTGGTGTACACGCCGCTGGTCGTGCCGGAGATCCTGATGGGCATGAGCCTGCTGCTCTTCTTCGTCGCGGCGGGGCTCGAGCTGGGGCTGTTCACGATCTTCCTGGCCCACACGACGTTCTGCATCAGCTACGTGGCCATGGTCGTGCTCGCCCGGCTCCAGGACTTCGACTTCTCCATCATCGAGGCGGCGCAGGACCTCGGGGCGGGCTGGTGGACGACGACCTGGCGCGTGCTGCTGCCGCTGCTGGCCCCGGGCCTGGCCGCGGGCGGCCTGCTGGCCTTCACCCTCTCGATCGACGACTTCGTCATCACCTTCTTCGTCGCCGGGCCGGGCTCGACCACCCTGCCCGTGCGCATCTACAGCATGATCAAGCACAGCAAGAACATGCCCATGATCAACGCGCTGTCCGCGATCCTGCTGGTCGTCACTTTCGCGGCTGTATGGGGCAGCCAGCGGTTAACCAAGGAGAGCCACGCATGAAAGCACGCATCCTGTTCCTCGCCCTCGCGCTCGGGGCCGTCCTGCTGTCCGGCTGCGGGGAGAAGACGCCGGCCCTGCACTTCTATACCTGGGCCGACTACATCAAGCCGGAACTCGTCGCCCGCTTCGAGCAGGAGCACGGCTGCCGCGTCATCATCGACACCTTCGATTCCAACGAGGCGATGTACGCGAAGCTGAAGGCCGGGGCCACGGGGTACGACCTGCTCAACCCCAGCAGCTACATGGTCAAGCTGCTGAAGGACCAGGGCCTGCTCCAGGACCTCGACCGCGCGCTCCTGCCGAACCTGGCGAACATCGACGCGGAATACCTGCGCATCGCCATGGACCCGGAGATGAAGCACAGCGTGCCGTACATGCTCACCAACACGGGGCTCGGCTACCTGGCCAGCCGCGTGCCGGATTTCGAGCCGACCTGGGGCGTCTTCGACCGGACCGACCTGCGCGGCCGGATGACCATGCTCAACGACATGCGCGAGACGCTCGGCGGCGCCCTGAAGTTCCTCGGCTACAGCCTGAACTCGACCGACGAGTACGAGCTGGCCGCCGCCCGCGACGTGGTGATCCGCTGGAAGAAGAACCTGGCGAAGTTCGAGAACGAGCAGTACAAGACCGGCCTGGCCTCCGGCGAGTTCACCCTGGTCCACGGGTACAACGGCGACATCCTCCAGGTCATGGAGACCAACGAGGACATCGTCTTCGCCGTGCCGCGGGAGGGCACCTCCATCTCGTGCGACGACCTCGTGATCCCGCAGGCGGCGAAGGAGGTCGCGCTGGCCCACGCCTTCATCAACTTCCTGCACGAGCCCGAAGTGGCCGCCGAGAACACCGAGTTCATCGGCTATCTCTGCCCGAACAGCGCCGCCTACCCGCTGATGAGCGAGGAGATCCGCGAAGACCCGTCCATCTTCCTGGAGCCCGAGATCAAGGCGAAGAGCGAGGTCATCGGCGACGTCGGCGAGGCCCTGGCGCTGTACACGAAGATGTGGGACCAGGTCAAGGCGGCGGAATAAAGCGGCTCGTCGGAGCCTCGCCCTCCATGAACATGTTCCTGGAGGGCGAGCGTCCCGCGAGCCGGCGAGGGAAGCATTGACGCCGCGGCGGCGGTTTTGTACCGTGGCCGCGTTATTCCAAGGAAAACAGGGAGAAAACTGACATGAGCACAACGCATTTCACGCTGAAGCAGTCGGACATCCCGACCCAGTGGTACAACATCCTGGCCGATTTCCCGGAGCCGCTGCCGCCGCCGCTGCATCCCGGCACCAAGCAGCCGGTGACGCTGCAGGACATGCTGGCGATCTTCCCGGAGAGCCTGGTCATGCAGGAGATGTGCCCGGACCGCTGGGTCGAGATCCCGGCCGAGGTCCGCGACATCTATGCCCTGTGGCGGCCGACCCCGCTGCTGCGCGCGGTGCGCCTCGAGAAGGCGCTCCAGACCCCGGCCCATATCTACTACAAGTATGAAGGTGTCAGCCCCGCGGGCAGCCACAAGCCCAACACGGCGGTCGCCCAGGCCTACTACAACAAGCAGGCGGGAACCCAGCGGCTGGCCACGGAGACCGGCGCCGGCCAGTGGGGCTCGTCGCTCGCGCTCGCGTGCAAGCTCTTCGGCCTCGAGTGCGTCGTGTACATGGTGAAGGTCAGCTACCACCAGAAGCCGTACCGCAAGATGCTCATGCACACCTGGGGCGCGACCGTGCACTCCAGCCCGACCCGCCACACCGAGGTCGGCCGCCGAATCCTCGACGCCGACCCGGAATGCCCGGGCAGCCTCGGCATCGCCATCAGCGAGGCCATCGAGGACACCGTGCACCACCCGCACACGAAGTACTCGCTGGGCAGCGTGCTCAACCACGTCTGCATGCACCAGACCGTCGTCGGCCAGGAGGCCATCAAGCAGATGGCGCTGGCGGGCGAGGAGCCGGACGTCCTGATCGGCTGCGTCGGCGGCGGCAGCAACTTCGCCGGGCTGGTCTTCCCGTACCTGCACCTGAAGATCACCCAGAAGAAACCGTATCGCGTCGTCGCCGTCGAGCCGTCCTCCTGCGCGTCGCTGACCAAGGGCGAGTTGCGCTACGACTTCGGGGACACCGCCGGCATGACCCCGCTGCTCATGATGCACACGCTGGGCCACGACTTCATCCCGCCCAGCATCCACGCCGGCGGCCTGCGCTACCACGGCATGGCACCGACGGTCAGCCACGCGAGGAAACTGGGCCTGGTCGACGCCGTCGCCTACCCGCAAACCAGGATCTTCGAGGCCGCGATCCAGTTCTCCCAGACCGAGGGCATCGTGCCCGCGCCGGAATCCGCGCACGCCGTGGCCGCCGCCATCGACGAGGCCACCGCCGCGCGCGAGGAGGGGAAGAAGCGGGTCATCCTGTTCAACCTCTCCGGCCACGGCATGCTGGACCTGGCGTCGTACGACTCGTACCTCGCCGGTCACCTGAAGTAGGCGCCTCGGGCGCCGGCCAGCGGCGCCCCTACACCGCGATCCTGTAGGGGCGTCGCTTGCGACGCCTGTCTTCGCTACACAGGGAGGTTCTCCTCGTGTCCCGCGCCGCGCTGATCATCTTTGCGGTCACCTACGCCGGCGTGGCGCTGGGCCGGCTCCCCGGGCTCGCCCTGGACCGGACGGGCTTGGCCCTGCTGGGCGGCATCGCCATGGTCGTCGCGGGCGTGCTCACGGAACCGGAGGCCCTGCGGGCGATCGATTTCCCGACTCTCGGCCTGCTCTACGCGCTGATGGTGCTGTCCGCCCAGTTGCGGCTCGGCGGGTTCTACACGCGGGTCGCGCTCGCGGTCGCCCGGCTGATGGACCGCCCGGCCCGGTTCCTGCTCATCCTGATGGCCGTCAGCGCCGCGCTCTCGGCCCTGCTGGTCAACGACATCGTCTGCCTGGCGTTCACCCCGGTCCTCGCCGTCTCGCTGCTCCGGAGCGGGCTCAACCCCGTCCCGTTCCTCCTCGGGCTGGCGGTCTCCAGCAACATCGGCTCGGCGGCCACGATCATCGGGAACCCCCAGAACATGCTGATCGGCCAGGTCGGCCGCCTGCACTTCGGCCGGTTCCTGCTCTGGTGCGGGCCGCCTTCGCTGCTGGCCCTGCTGGCGGCGTTCCTCGTCCTCGCCTGGCTCTACCGCGGGCGGTGGCGCCGCCCCGCGCCGGCCGCGAACCCGGCGGCGGTCTGGCCGGAGTTCAACCGGCACCAGGCCGCGAAGGGCGTGGCGGCAACGGCCGTCCTCGTGGCCCTCTTTTTCACGCCCATCCCGCGCGAGCTGTCCGCCATGGCCGTCGCCGGCGTGCTGCTGTGCAGCCGCAGGATGCAGACGCGCTGGATCCTCGACCTGGTGGATTGGCACCTGATCACCCTGTTCGCCGGCCTGTTCGTGGTCATCCGCGGCATCGAGGCCGCCGGGCTGCCGGAGCGCATGCTGGCCGCCCTGCAGGGGCACGGCATGGACATCCGGCAGCCCGGCCTGCTGACCCTCGTCTCCGCCGCCTTGAGCAACCTGGTCAGCAACGTGCCGGCCACAATGCTGCTGGTGAAGTTCATGGATCCCGCCGACCCCGTGCCGTGGTACGTCATGGCCCTCGCGATGACCTATGCCGGCAACCTGCTGACGATCGGCAGCATCGCCAACCTCATCGTCATCGAGCAGGCGAAGCCCTACGGCATCGAGATCGGCTTCCGCGAGCACGCGCGCGCGGGCATCCCGGTGACCGTCGTCTCCCTGCTGATCACGCTGGGGTGGATCTGGTGGCGGGCGGGATAGGAAGGAACTACGAAACACGCGAAAGACGCGAAAAGGAAAAGGCTATCCCTCTTTCGCGTGTTTTGCGTGTTTCGTAGTTTCTCCTCTGCTTCTCTGCCGGACGGCTTCGTAGAGCAGGATGGTCGCCGCGGCGGACACGTTGAGCGAGTCCGCCTGCCCGAGCATCGGGATCCGCACCTTGAGGTCCGCGTGCTCCATCCAGAACGGCTTGAGCCCGTACTGCTCCGAGCCCACGACGATCGCCGTGCCGCCGGTCATGTCCGCCCCGGTGTAGTCGCGGTCGGCGTGGGGCGTGGCGGCCAGGATGCGGATGCCGCGCGCCCGCAGCCAGGCCAGCGTCTCCTCCGGCGTGGCCTCGACCACAGGCAGGGCAAACAGGGTGCCGATGCTCGCGCGCACGACGTTGGGATTATTGATGTCCGTCGTCGGGTCGCAGACCAGGACGGCGTCCGCCCCCGCGGCGTCCGCCGAGCGCAGGAGCGTGCCGAGGTTCCCGGGTTTCTCGATGGCCTCGGCGATCACGAGCAGCGGGGCGGGCTTCTCCAGCTTCAGGGCGGCCAGCTTCCAGCGCACCTGGGGCCCGGTGGCGAGCAGGCCCTCGGGCCGGTCGCGGTAGGCCATCTTGGCGAAGACGGGCTCGGTGCATTCGAAGAGCTCCGCGCCGGCTTGGCGGCAGGCCTCGACCACCTCGGGTTCGTGGTGGCCCAGGTAGAGCGGCGGGCAGTAGAAAAGGGCGTTCGGCTTCCAGCCGTTGGCCACCGCCCGGCGCAGTTCCCGGTAGCCTTCCACCACGAGCAGCCCGGCCTCGTCGCGGTGCGGGCGGCGGGCCAGCCTGACCACGTCCTTGACCCGGGGGTTCTGTAGACTGGTGATCTTCTGCGGTTCGTTCATGGCGGCATAGGTTCTCGGGCGCCGGCCAGCGGCGCCCCTACGTTCCAGCCCTGTAGGGGCGTCGCTCGCGACGCCCGCTCCGGCTCCGCTTGACCTATTCAACGCTTCGGGTACTCTGGATGTCGGATAGCTAAAGGGATTCGCCTTGAAACGTCACGCCAAATTGCTGGCCGCCCTCCTTCTGCCCGCGCTGGGAACGGCCGCCCGCGCCAACCAGCCCGCGGACTTCGCGCGCTACCAGGTCATCCTCGACCGCAAGCCGTTCGGCGTCGCCCCGCCCCCGCCCGTGGTCGCGCCGCCGCCGCTGACGGCCGAGCAGTCGTTTGCCCGGACCCTGCGCTTGAGCGCCATCTGGGAAAACCCGGACGGCAGCATCCGGGTCGGCATCATCGACGCCAACGGCAACCGGAATTACTTCCTCGGCATCGGCGACGCGGAAGACGGCGTCGAGCTGGTTTCCGCCGACTACAAGAACGAGGAGGCGGTGCTGCGCAAGGGCACCGAGATGGCGGTGCTGAAGCTGTCCTCGGGCGAGATCCAGCCGCTGAACCAGGAGCAGCAACAGCAGCGCCTGACGCAGGAGCAGGCCCAGCGGATGTCGTACGCCGAGCGGCGCAAGGAGCGCGAGCGCCAGCGCCAGCAGCCGCCCCCGCCCCCCCCGCAGCCGGTCTACACGGGCGCCGAGCTCGAAAAGCATCTCCAGGAATACCAGATGGAAGTGATCCGGCAGGGCCTCCCGCCGCTGCCCCTTCCGCTCACGCCCGAGATGGACGCCCAGCTCGTCTCCGAGGGCGTCCTGCCGCCGATGGAATAGCCGCCGTGCCCGACGGAATCGGCGGGGGCTCCTTCTCCGGCTCGCGGGGACGCTCGCCCTCCAGGCGCCTTTCGCATGAAGGTGGATTAGGCCGACGGGCCGCCGCGGGTATAAATGAAGCGGATCGCCGCACCGCCGGGGGCCGGCGGGCCGTTCGTGCTCGATCCGTTCCCATTGCCGTTGGTGCTCGTGCCGTTGCCCGTGCCGTTCGTGCTCGAGCCGTTGTCCGTTGTGTTCGTGGACGAGGACGGCTGGAAGATCGTCACCGTGTCCGTCCGCCCGGCGGCGTCCGTGACGGTCAGGGTGTTGTCGCCCGAGGCGGTGCGCGTATACGTGACGGACGTCCCCGTGCCGGGCGATACGCCCCCGCGGCTGCTGTTGCCCACGGTCCAGGTAAAGGGCGACGATCCCGTGTCGTTGCACGTGAACACCCGGCTGTTCTGGTTCGAGTAAAGGGTATCTCCATCCGGGCTGATCGTGATCTCCCCGACGACGCCGGTCGGGGAGGGATTGATCGTGCCCACGGCGTAGAGCGTGGAGTACTGGTTCGGCTCGATCCAGGTCCCCCTCATGGTGCCGTCGGTGCCCTCGCCGTTCAGCGTCCCGGAGATCGTCACGGACCGGCCGATGGTGGTGCGGCCCTCGAGGGTAAAGGAGGCGGTCGTATCCACCAGGTTGCCCAGGGTGCCGCGGAAGACGATGCCGTTGTTGTCGACGGCCTCGAGCTGGTCGCCGTTCTGGCGCAGGTTCAGCAGCGTGACCTCGTCGCCGCTGTTCGGCGGCGAGACCATCCCCGTGCCGTTGGCGCCGGTGCCCTGGTAGAAGCCGCTGAAATCGATGCCGAGCATCCGCACGACGCTGTCGGCCGAACCCACTTCGCAGCCGCACAGCGAATAGAGGACCAGCGGCACCAGCGCCGCGACCAACCCGAGAGCAATGCACGCCGTTCGTTTCATTCGATCTTTCCGCGGATCAACGGGCCCACAGGGGCTCGCGCTACTGGAAGTTGGCCGTTACGCTTTTATCCCCTGTCATCGTGATGGTGGTGGGATTGCTGCTGCCGCTCAAATCCCCGGACCAGCTCGAGAACGAGAACCCGGTGCTCGCGGTCGCCTGAAGCGTAACCACGGCCCCGTTTGAATACGAGCCCCCCGACGGGGAAACCGACCCGGCGCCCGACGGGTTGATGGTAACCGTCAGCGTATAGGTCCCGACGGGGTTGTTGGTTGGCGAGGGATTGATGACGGCCTCGGCGTAGAGCGTGGAGTACTGGTTCGGCTCGATCCAGGTCCCGCGCATGGTGCCGTCGGTGCCCTCGCCGCTCAACGTGCCGGAGATGGTCACGGACCGGCCGACGGTGGTCCGGCCCTCGAGGGTAAAGGAGGCCGTTGTATCCACCAGGTTGCCCAGGGTGCCGCGGAAGACGATGCCGTTGTTGTCTATGGCCTCGAGCTGGTCGCCGTTCTGGCGCAGGTTCAGCAGCGTGACCTCGTCCCCGCTGTTCGCCGGCGAGACCATCTGGGTTCCGTTGGACCCGGTGCCCTGGTAGAACCCGCTGAAATCGACGGCGACCATGCGGACGACGCTGTCGGCGGAGCCGACCTCGCAGCCGCAGAGCGCGAGGAAGACCGGCGGCAGCAGGACGAGGGCCCAGCCGAACACCATCCATCCCGTTCGTTTCATGATTCTCTCCCGTGCCGTCCGTGTCGCCGGAGATTCAGGCCGGCGCGGCCTGGTTGCCGCCCTTGTCCGCCTCGATCGCGCGTTCGATGGTGTCGAGGAAAAGATCCAGGCCGGTGGAGGGAACGATGATGGTGTCCCGCCGGCCGCCCACCTCCTCCGTGATCCGCAGGAAACGCCCGCGGGGGTTTTCCTTGAGGTCGAAATAGAACTGCTTGCGTTCGATCTGGATCCGCTCGCTCAACAGCACCGTATCCACCATGCCCTCCGCTTCCCCTCCCCTCCGCTCCTCCCTGCCCGGATGCCCGGCCGGGGCGCCCGGTCCAGCCGCAAACGCAGATGTACTCTAATCGCGCGCAGGACGTTGTCAACGCCGGATTGGACCGCCCGCGGCCACGGAACGTTGAGCCGCTAATTAGCGCGAACTGACACATCAAGGCATAGCCACAACCAAAAAGGCATTTAACGCAAAGTCGCGAAGGAACGCAAAGGTTCGCAAAGACTGTCGAGGGGGAACTGGTTGTTCAGAACGGATTCTCTTTATTATTCACAGCCTTTGCGCGCTTTGCGCCTTTGCGTTAACAAATCTTCCGAGCTCCCCCGCGGTGCTTGTTTCTTAAGGTCAGAACCGCAGGCCCGCCAGGAACATGACGGTGGTCGTTTCCAGCTGCACGAACTTGTTGAACTTCTCGCGCCGGTCCGCGACCTCTTCGTCGGGCCGGTCCTTGGCCAGGACCTCGGCGTCCGCCTTCATGTGCTGCACGCCGATGCCCAGCAGGAGTTCCAGCGTGTCGGACATCGGGATGCCGAGGAGCGCGCGGGCCTCGAAGTGGTCGTAGTCCAGGTCGAGGACCTTGTCGTTGCGGGAGGAGATGCCGATGTCCTCCGTGCTGCCGCTGAAGTCCAGCACCGCGACATAGCCCTGCAGGAGCAGTTCCGGCGCGCGCGGATTGTCCGGGTGGCGGCCGCCCATGCGCACGTCGAGGCCCAGGCCCAGCTCCGGCAGGACCATGCCGGTCCAGCCCTCGCCCTTGCCGCCGACCACGTATTCCCGGGGGGGGATTTCGTAGAGGATTACGCCCTCGGCCGGACCGGCGTCGATCTCGAAGCGGCTGAAGAACACGTTGAGCCCCAGGCCGATGGACGGCGTGAATTCCACGACGTCCCCGGCGTTGATGGAGACGGGCGTGACCATGGCGCGCAGCGCGAACGTGCCGCCCTGCAGTTCCGCCTTGAAGGCCTGGCCTTCGGGGATGGTCATGTAGTCGTAGGACTCCCCGTTGTAGCTGACGTCGTCCACCCCGATATAGTAGTCGCGGACGGCCCGGGTGCTCTCCGAAGGATTCAGGTACGTCAGCCTGGACTGGAGGGTGACGAAGCGCCACGCCTTCTCGAAGTCCAGGCCGAAGGTGGCATAGCCGCCGTCGAACCCCAGTTCCTCCAGCGTGTAGGTCTCGGCGAACTGCGAGTTCTTGTCCGGGTCCGTGAGGTCGTAGTACGGGCGGGTCGTTTCCTGGACGAAGCCGTCGAGCTTCGTCATCTGCCCGCCCAGGACGGACAGGGAGGCGGTGAAGCGGCCTTCCGTCGTGCGGCCCCATTGCGGGCCGGCCAGGACGGAAACGGGGAGCAGGAGGATCGCGGGCGCAAGGCGCAGGAACGGGTTCATGGCGTTTCCTTCATTAAGGGCGCGGAGCGTCGGCAAGAATCGGACCCGAGTCAAGACCAAACCGGCGGTTTTTGACTTTTTCGGCTCGGGCAGGTACAGTCCGCGGCTCTCGATATGGGCACCCTGACGATCAATGCCTGGCTGGGAATCCTGATCACCGGCGCCGCCCTCCTCCTCGGAGGGTTCGCGACGGCCACGAGCATCCTCAACGCCCGCGGGCCCCGCGAGCGCCGGTTCGTGCTCGCGCGCTGCGCCGGCGCCTGGGCCGCCATCGTCCTGCTGCTCTTCCTCGTGATCCTCACGCCGTTTCCCTGGAACATCGCCTGGATGATCCTCTACTTCTTCCACCTCCCCCTCGCGATCTACCGCTTCGCGTCCAAGCTCCAGTTGCTCCGGGTCCTGGAGTCGCGCGCGTCGGCCCGGCCGGCCGCCGACCGGCCCGGCAAATAGGATTTGCCCTATCCCCCCGGAATCCGCACACTATCCTGACGAATGGACGCGCGGGGCGGCGGGAGGCCGCCCGCGCCACGGCGTATGACGCTTCGCCATAAAGTCCTTTTGGCCGTGACCGCCGCCGCGACGGCGGCCTTGGCGGTCCTGCCGCTCGTCTTCAGGCCCGGCCTGCTCTCCGGGACGGCCGGCCGGGCCGCCTGGTGCGCCGGACTCGTGATCGCGGGGCTTCTGCTCGGAATGCAGCTCGCCCGCCAGCGAAGCAATGGGGCGGGCCGCCTCCTGTTCGCGCAGATGCCCGGCGGGTTCGCCCTGCACGAAATCATCTGCAACGCCGCCGGCACGCCCCGCGATTACCGGTTCCTGGATATCAACCCCGCTTTCGAGCGCCTGACGGGCCTTTCCCGCGCGGAGGTAATCGGGCGCACCGTGCGCGAGGTCCTGCCCCGGACGGAGGACGCCTGGATCGAGCGGTACGGCCACGTGGCCCTGACCGGGGAGCCGGTCCACTTCGTGGACCACTCCGCGACGCTGGACCGCACGTTCGAAGTGCTGGCCTTCAGCCCGCAGCGGGGGCGGTTCGCCGTGATCTTCCTGGACATCACCGAGCAGAAACTGCGCGAGCAGGAGCAGGCCAAGATCCAGAAACTCGAGTCCCTCGGCATCCTCGCCGGCGGCATCGCCCACGATTTCAACAATGTCCTCGCCGTCGTGCTCGGCAACCTCCACCTGGTCCGCATGAACGATCCCCCGCTGGACGAGGAGACCCGTATCCTTCTCAACGAGGCGGAAACCGCCTCCCTGCGCGCCAAGGGGCTCACGCAGCAACTGCTGACCTTCGCCAAGGGGGGCCTGCCCGTCAAACAGGTGTGCGACCTGGGGCCCGTGATCCGGGACGCCGCCACGGGTGCCCTGCACGGCTCCGCCTCGCGCGTCGAGTTCCAGCTGGCCCCCGACCTCTGGCGCGTCGAGGCGGACCCGGGCCAGGTCGGCCAGGTGATCCAGCAACTGACGGCCAACGCCGACCAGGCCATGCCCGAGGGCGGCGCGATCACGATCCGCGCGCGGAACGTCGTTGTCGAAAGGGACGCGATCCACCTGCCGCAGCCCGGCCGCTACATCGCCATCGTCATCGCCGACACGGGCGCCGGCATCCCGCCCCAGCATCTCGACCGGCTCTTCGATCCGTACTTCACCACCAAGAAAAAAGGCAGCGGGTTGGGGCTGGCCACCAGCCTCTCCATCGTCCGTAAGCACGGGGGGCGCATCACGGTCGAATCGGCGGTCGGCCGGGGATCCACCTTCCGCGTCTACATCCCGGCCACGGACAAGCCGATCGAGCCCGTGCCGGAGCCCGACCTGGAATCGATCCCGAAGGGCTCCGGCCGCATCCTGGTGGTGGACGACGAGGAACCGGTGCGCCGCCTGACCGCCCGCATGCTGGAACGCGTCGGGTACGAGGTCGCCGAGGCCCGGGACGGCGACGAGGCCGTGCGACGGTTTGAAGAGGGCCGGCAATCGGGTCGCCCCTTCCGGGTCGCCGTGCTGGACCTGACCATCCCGGGGGGCAAGAACGGGGTCGAGATCCTCAAGGACCTGCGCCGGCTCGATCCGAACACGAAGGCGGTCATCGCCAGCGGGTACGCCACCGACCCGGTGATGGCCACCTACCGGGAGCACGGTTTTTCCGGCGTGGTGACCAAGCCGTTCCGCCTCGCGGAACTGGCCCGGGTCATCGCGCAGGCGGCCCGGGCGCCGGACACGCCGCCGGCCCCCGGCCCTTGAAAACGAACCCCGGGCGCGAGGGGCGCCCGGGGGGTGCGGATCCGGCCCGTACTATTCCTCGGCCTCTTCCACCAGTTCCTCCTCCGCTTCCTCTTCCGCGGCGACCGGAGAGACCGACTCCATGATGTTCACGAACTGCCGCTTGGCCTCGTCCGTCGCGTTCTCCTTCTCGATCGTGTAGAGCATCACGAACGCGCGGTTCTCGGTCGGGCCGAACACCGCGATGGTGAACTGCACCGCCTCCTCGCTTTCCTGCTCGGTGCCGTCCCCGTGCTTGAGCCAGAACTTCACGCCGTACTTGTTGGTGATCTCCTCGTCCTCGTCGTCGAACTCGACGTCCGAAAGAAGCTGCTCGGCCGTCGCGGTCATCTCGTCCTCGAGGTGGTCGAGGTCCTCCACCTCCCACAGCACCAGGTACACTGTCTCGTCGCCGGAAAGCCCTTCCAGCGCGTCCTGTTCGTTCACCTCGGCGGTCCAACTGCCCGGGAACCGGAGGCTGAACGCCGGATCCCCCTCCGGGTACTCGAACGTCTCGCCCGCCCGCGCGGACACCACGGCGGCCACCAGCATGCCTATCACGATCCACCGCTTCTTCATCGGCTTTCCTTTCCTGTTGGGTTGCCTGCGCCGGGCCGGTCACCCAATTACCGGACCCAGTTTCCTTGACTCGCGGCCTTCTTTTCGCTCGGCACGGAAGTTCCATCCGCGGGGGCGCTGACCAGCGACCGCCGCGGGTTCTTGATCTTGACCCAGCCCGGCCCGGGGTCCTGGGCCAGGGTCTGGCCCCGGTGCGCGGGCGACGCCTTCGCGGACTCGTACGCCGCCAGGGCCTCGGGCAGGTGCTCCTCGAGATCGCGCGCGCGATCCTTGCTGGACGGATGCGTGGAAAGCATGTTCAGGGCTCGGTCGATGGAGCTTTCCTGCTTCGCCGCCCGCTCCCACAGCCGCACCGCCGCCCGGGGGTCGTACCCCGCGCGGGCCATGTACATCAGGCCCACCCGGTCCGCCTCGCGCTCGTCCTTGCGGGAATACTTGGTCACGATCAGGCCCTCGTAGATCAGAAAGGCTCCGCCGAAGATCGTCTGCAAATCCTCGTCCTCCTTGTACTCGGCGTAGATCGCGCCGCCAAGGAGCAGCAACTCCCACGGCAGGTTGCGGGTCAGTTCCTCGGTCGAGTGCCGGCAGTTGACATGGGCGATCTCGTGGGCCAGGACGACCGCCAGCTCGTCCTCGTCCCGGACCAGGCCTTCCTCGGGATCGTACAGGCCGGCGAGCACAATGAGCTTGCCGCCCGGCAGGGCCATGGCGTTGACCTCGTTCGTCTGCAGGAGAATCACCTCGTACGGCAGGTCCGGCAGGTGCGACACGGCCGCGATGCTCTCCGTGACGCGCCGGATCTGGCGGACCCGTTTCGTGTCGCGGTTAATGCCGACCTCCTCCTCCTTCGCCCACTTCTGGATGTCGGTGAAGAAATCGGTGCCCAGTTCGATGTCGTCGTCCAGGGACCAGAGGTTGTTGACCTTCTTGCCCGTGACGGCATCGATGGTGCTGCAGGAAACCAGGCCGAGGGTAACGATCGCCAATGCCATCAGCCCACGAAGAATGCGTTTCATTTTTAGTGCCTCCACCGCGTTCGACGACGCCGGCCGCCCGTTATTCAGATTCCAACGCCTTATTCTCCTGCAAGGAAGGGGTTGCGTCAATTCCGCCCAGGCGCTGGAAAGCCCAGCGGGCGTGCTCGCGCAGCCCTTCGTCGGCCTGCCGGAGGAGGGGGTCGAGCGTCGCGCGCGCCTCGGGCCGCCCGCTGTTGCCGACGGCCACCAGCGCGTTCCGGATCAGCCGCGCCCGGCCGGTCCGCTCCAGCGGCGTGCCGCCGTAGCGCTCCCGGAATCCCCGCTCGTCCAGCGCGAGCACGTCCGCCAGGCGGGGCGCCCAGCGGTCCGGCTCGAAACGGAGAAAGGGCCGGGCGGCGGGACGGGAGAACCGGCGGACCCACGGGCAGACCGCCTGGCAGTCGTCGCATCCGAAAATCCGGTTGCCCAGGCGCGGGCGGAGTTCCTCCGGGATCGGGCCCCGGTGCTCGATCGTCAGGTAGGCGATGCAGCGCCGTGCATCGAGTCGGAACGGCTCCGGGAAAGCCCCTGTCGGGCAGGCCCCCAGGCAGCGGGCGCACCGGCCGCACGGATGCGGCGCCTCCCCAACGCAACTGCCCCGCGCCGGCGCGTCGTACTCGAGATCCGTATCGAGGAGCAGCGCGCCCAGGGAGACCAGCGACCCGAACCGCGGATTGATCAGCAGCGTGTTCCGCCCCACGAAGCCCAGCCCGGCGCGGCCCGCGTAATGCCGCTCGAGGACCGGCCCGGTATCCACGGTCGCCCGCCACGCCGTGCCCGGCTTCTCGCGCCCGGCGAACCGGCCCAGCTCCTCCAGGCGCGGGAGCAGCACGCCGTGGTAGTCCGGGCCCCAGGCGTACGCCGCCACCCGGCCCCGCAGGGGATCGCCCGCCAGCGCCGGGGCCGGCCACTCCACGAAACAGGAACACCCGGCCACGACGACGGCCCGGGCGCCCGGCAGCACGGCCTCCGGCCGGGCCCGGCGGGCGGCGGACCGCTCCAGCCAGCCCATCTCCGCCGCGTAGCCCCGCGCGACCGCGTCGTGCAGGACTTCCGCGCAGGCCGGGGGCTCGGCGGGCGCGATGCCCACGAGATCGAAGCCCAGTTCCAACGCTCTCTGCCGTATGCGGTCCGACAGGCTCATGACGGTTCAGTGTGAAATGCCGGCGGAGGGCATTATCTTCAGGCCGGATGGGAATGCACGCTCGAAGACGCCGCCCGCGCCGGGGTTTTTCGTCTCGCCCCCGGGCCGGGGATTCGCTACAAGACACGAAAGATCCTATGAAGATCGCGGTGTGCATGGCGTTTCTGCTGGCGGGCGCCCTGGCCGGATGCGTCGGGACGCGGCCCGAGCCCCCCGCGGCCCCGGCGGGCCCGGCCGCTGAACGCCCCGCGCTCTCCGAGGCGGTGGACGAAGCCGCGCTTCCGGACGAACCCGCCGAGGAAGACCTCGCCGCGACCAACGAGCCGGCCTTCCGGTACGAAGGCTTCAAGCGCGTCGCGTGCTCCAACATCTCCAACGTCCTGCTGCGGGCGGCCCACTACTTCAGCACCAACGAAGTGATCTACCGCGTCGCCCTCGGCCCGCCCCCCGCCCCCCATTCTTTCGTCCGCGTCGGGGACTTCATCGGGGAATACGAGGTCGTGGGCGGAAGCGGGCCGCGCGGCGACGAGCACCTCGTGCTGCGCAAGGACGACGAGGAATACATCGTGTCCCGCTCCCGGAAGGTCTATGCCTCGCCCTCGACCGTGCGACGGGAACGCAAGAGAGAATGAGCCCCCCCGCCCCGTTCTTCTGGTCCCCCGAGCGATACGCCGCCTTTCACGCCTGCCTCCGCCGCTACTATTACCGCTACCACGCGGACGCCCCCGCGTTCCGCCCGGTGCGCGACCTGCGGACCCGCGCCGCCTGGGCCGACGAACTCGTGCGCCGGGGCGCGCATGAATGCCTGCGCGACGGGCTGGACGAGGACGCCGCCGCGGCCCGGCTGCTCCAGCGGCTGCGCGACGATTTCAGGGCCTCGCGCCAGCACGGCTACCGCGCCCAGCCGAAGACGACGGACGGCCTCTTCGAACACGAGTACGACATCGCCGTGCCGGATGCCGAGTGGAAGGACATCGCCGAGCGGGCCGTGGAATCCCTCCGGACTTTCCTCCGGACCGACTACGCGCGGGCGCTGGCTGCCGTCCCGGCCGCCGACCGGCTCGCCGCGGGCGAAATCCTGCGCTTCGACCTGCTCGGCCTGCCGGTGGAGATCCGGCCGGATTTCGGCGCGCGGACGGCGGGAGGGGTCGCGCTGCACGCCTGGGGCGACCCGCGCGACGCACAGCGCCCCCTCGCCCGCGCGGCCCTGGCCTGGCTGGCGGCCAGCCGATGGAAAGCCCCGCCCGAAGGCGTGGAGGTCGTGGAGTACGATTTCCCATCGGGCCCGGCCGCCGAACACCGGTTCACGGCCGAGGACCTGGAGGCCGCGCGCGAACTGATCCACGACGCCGCTTACGAAACCCGGTATCCGCTGGCCGACCCGGAGCGGAACGTGGCCCGGGAGCAGGATTTCGATTTCATCGATGACGAAGCGGTCTGCCGGTCGTGTTCATTTCTGAAACTTTGCGCCCGCTGGCGCTGACGAGCCCGCTATCCGCGCAAGCCCAGCCGCCGCAGAACGGCCGCGGTGTCGGACAGGTCGGTGAAGACGTGATCGGCGCCCGCCGCGCGAAGCTCGCCGGCGTTGAATTTCCCCGTGGCCACCCCGATGGACGTCGCGCCGACGCGGCCGGCCGCGGCGATGTCGAACGGCGTATCCCCGACCAGGAAGCAGGCCCGCAGGGCCGCGCCGGGCGGCAGGGCCCGCCGAACGCGGGCCAGGGCCAGCTCGGCGATCCGCCCGCGGTCGGCATGCTCGTCGCCGTAGGCGCCCAGGATGAAATGGTTGTGCAGGTCGAACTGCCGGAGCTTGATCCGGGCGCAGCGCTCGACGTTGCCGGTGACGAGGCCCAGCAGGACGCGGGGATCGCCGGAGAGCGTTTCGAGCAGTTCGCGCACGCCGCGGAACAGCACCAGCTCGGCCCCCGCGGCCGCCCGTTCCAGTTCCTCCGGCAGGCGGGCCAGAAAGGCGCGCTGCTCCGTTTCGGTCATCTCGTGGCGGTGCGCGGCCATGACCTGCTGCAGCACGTTCAGGTCGGTGTTCCCGGCGAAGTTCACGTAGGCGATGTCGTCGGGCCAGCCGAACACCGCTTCCACGGCCTTCGCGAAGGAGCGCCGGCCCGCGCCGCGCATGTCGAGGAGGGTCCCGTCGATGTCGAAGAGAACGCCGATCCGCTCCGCTGGCGGTGTCTCGGTCATGAGGCGGCGCGCGCGTTGAACATGCGGTCGCCGGCGTCGCCGAGGCCGGGCAGGATGTACCCGTGCTCGTTGAGGCGCTCGTCGATGGCGCAGACGTAGAGCTGGGTGTCCGGAAACTGCCCGTGCACCCGGCGGACGCCCTCGGGCGACGCGAGCATGGCCAGCAGTTTCACGGTCTTCACGCCCCAGGCGCGCACGGCCTCCAGCGCGGCGACGGCCGAGCCGCCGGTCGCGAGCATGGGATCGAGCACGAGCGACACGTCCACCGGGTCGCCCGCGGGCAGCTTGCGGTAGTACTCGATGGGCTGGAGCGTTTTCTCGTCGCGGTAGAAGCCGAGGTGCCAGACCTCCGCGTCCGGGATGAGGTTCACGACGGGATCCACCATGCCGAGCCCGGCGCGCAGGATGGGCACCACGCCGATGCGCTGCCGGACGACGCGGCCGCGCGCGGGGGCCATGGGCGTCTCCACGGTCGTATCCTGCAACGCCAGATCCTGGGTCGCCTCGTACGCCAGCAGGGTGGAGAGTCGCTGCAGCAGGCGGCGGAATTCCGCGGAACCGGTCTCCCGGTCGCGCAGCCGGGCCAGGTGGTGCTGCACGAGCGGGTGTCGAATCTCGAATACGTTCCGCATGGCCCGTCCTCCCGCCGGCCCCGGATCAGCCGCCCGTCTTCTTCTCCAGTTCCGCGACGCGGGCCTCGAGCGCCTTGATCCGGGCCGCGTATTTTTCGTCCAGCCCTTCGATCGCGGTGACCAGCAGGCCGTTGACCTGGTTCTGCTGCGACCACAGGCGGTAGGTATAGAACTTCAGCAGGCCCCAGATGACCTTCTTGAGCCGCACGAGCAGGGGCGCCAGGTAGCGGCGGCGCTCGCGGATCTCGAAATCCGAGATGTCCACGAAGACCGCGTCGCGCAGGCACTGGAGGTAGAACCCGAGAAACTGCTCCTCGTTGCGCAGGTGGACGAGGTTCGTGCGCTCGGCCCGCGCGATGCGGGCGTCGGCGTAGACGCCCTGCTCCATCTTGCGCGCGACCTCCGCCTGGATTTCGCGGACCAGGCGCTCCGCGTCCACGCCCGGGGCCCCGACTTCAAACAAAGGCTTCTCCATGCCGGGCATTGTGCGGACGCCCCCCGCTTCCTGTCAATAGCGGCGGCAGCCCCCAAATCCGCGCGCAAGGACCTCCGACCCTATGCGATGCCGCGCAGGTTCTCCTTGGCGGTCACGGCTCGCGGGACGCTCGCCCTCCAGGCGAGAAACTTGGCTGCATCGTATGGAAAGCGTTCTGACGAGCGTCCACGCGAGCCGCAAAGACAGCGGCGTGCGCAGGGAATGCCCGAGCGACGGCCATCCGGGGGCCGCCCGGCTCGGTGTCCGCACGGCCGATCACCTTTTATAAATAGTGATCGCGGGGCGCGGAGGTTGTTTTTTCCGAAAAGCGGGTTATTTTCCGTCGAGGGAAAAGGCCATGAGATCAATAATAGCGCTGGGAATCCTGGGCGTTTTGCTCGGTGGCGCCGGTACACAGCCGGCCCGGGCGGAGGAGAAAGCCGACGTGAAGTCCGTGCATGACGTGACCGTGAAGAACATCGAGGGCGACGAGGTTCCGCTGTCCGGGTACCAGGGCAAGGTGCTTCTGATCGTCAACGTCGCCAGCCGCTGCGGGTTCACGCCGCAGTACGAAGGGCTCCAGAAACTGTACGAACGCTACGAGAAGGCGGGGCTGGTCGTGCTCGGCTTCCCCGCGAACAACTTCATGAACCAGGAGCCCGGCACGGACGCCGAGATCAAGGAATTCTGCTCCACGCGCTTCCGCGTCACGTTCCCGATGTTCTCCAAGATCTCCGTCAAGGGCAACGACATCCATCCGCTGTACCGGTTCCTGACCTCGAAGGAGACGAATCCCGAATTCGCCGGCCCGATTTCGTGGAACTTCAACAAGTTCCTCGTGGACCGCGACGGCCGGGTCGTCGCGCGGTTCGGCTCCCGCGAGGCGCCGGATAGCCCCGAGGTGATGGCGGCCGTGGAAAAGGCGCTCGGTGCGTCCGGCCAGCCATGAAACGCGCCGGCGTGATCTTCTCCCTGCTCCTGGGCGGGGCTGTCACGGCCCCCGCGGCCACGATGCCGTATTTCCCTCCGCGCGTGGAAGCGGACGGCACGCCGATCGTCCTCCGGAACACCGGGATTTTCAAGGCCCGGATCTTCTTCTCCGTCTACGCCGCCGCGCTGTACCTCGGCGAGGACGTTCCCCCCTCGCGGGTTCTCGATGACGTGCCCAAGCGCCTGGAGTTGCATTACTTTTACAACATCCCGGCCCGGGTCATGGTGGAGGAGGGCGACAACGTTCTGCGGGAAAACCTGTCGCGCCCACAGAGGGAGGCGATCCGGGAGCGGCTGGCGCAACTCAATGCAACCTATAGGGATGTGAAGCCTGGAGACCGCTATGCCCTGACGTATGTCCCGGGTCGCGGAACCACATTGAGCTTGAATGGAACGGAGATTTGCCGGATCGACGGCGCCGATTTCGCGGCCGCGTATTTCCGGATCTGGCTGGGCGAAAAACCGTCCAGCCGCGGCCTGAAGCAGGCCCTGCTGTCCGCGCCGGATTGACTCCGGCGGACGGGGGTAGAAGGCTTGACTTGCGGCGCGTGTTCCTCTAGTGTTCGCCCGCTTTCAAGACCTAGCGGCCCCGCGGCCGACTTGAAAAATCCTGGGAAACTGACGTCTCTGAACAACAAGAAGGAGTCACGCATGGCCAAGAAATACGTATACAGTTTCGGCGGCGGCAAGGCCGACGGAAACGAGTCGATGAAGAACCTGCTGGGCGGCAAGGGCGCCAACCTGGCCGAGATGGCCGGGCACCCGAAGCTGCGCCTGCCCGTGCCCCCGGGCTTCACGATCACCACCGAGGTCTGCACCCACTACTACGCGAACAAGAAGACGTACCCGAAGGAGCTGAAGGCCCAGGTCGCCGCCGCGCTGGCGAGAGTGGAAAAGCTCATGGGCAAAAAATTCGGCGACGTCAAGAACCCGCTGCTCCTCTCCGTCCGCTCGGGCGCGCGCCGCTCGATGCCGGGCATGATGGACACCGTCCTGAACGTCGGCCTCAACGACGACACGATCCAGGGCCTGATCGCCGCGACGAAGAACCCGCGCTTCGCCTACGACGCGTACCGCCGGCTGATCATGATGTATTCCGACGTGGTGATGGAGAAGGCCGCGGGCATCGAGCCCAAGGGCGGCAAGGGCATCCGCAAGGTCCTCGACGAGCACCTCGAGCACGTCAAGGAATCGAAGGGCTACAAGGAAGACACCCAGTTGACGGCCGAGGATCTCCAGCAGATCGTCGTGGACTTCAAGAAGACGGTCAAGGACGTGCTGGGCAAGCCGTTCCCCGAGGACCCGGTCGCCCAGTTGTGGGGCGGGATCGGCGCCGTGTTCATGAGCTGGAACGGCAAGCGCGCGGTGGATTACCGCCGCATCGAGAAGATCCCGGACGAGTGGGGCACCGCCGTCAACGTGCAGTCCATGGTGTTCGGCAACATGGGCGATGATTGCGCGACGGGCGTCGCGTTCACCCGCAACCCGGGCACCGGCGAGGCGAAGTTCTACGGCGAGTACCTCGTCAACGCGCAGGGCGAGGACGTGGTCGCCGGCATCCGCACCCCGGCCCCGGTGAACGAGTATTCCAAGAACGACCAGAGCAAGAACCTGCCGACGCTCGAGAAGCTCATGCCGAAGTGCTACAAGGAGCTGCACTCCATCCAGGGCCGCCTGGAGAAGCACTACAAGGACATGCAGGACATCGAGTTCACGATCGAGAAGGGCACGCTCTTCATGCTCCAGTGCCGCGTCGGCAAGCGCAACGGCGTCGCCGCCGTCCGCATCGCCACGGAGATGCAGAAGGAGAAGCTGATCAACGCCCAGGCCGCCATCATGCGCGTGGCGCCGGCCCAGCTCGTGGAGTTGCTGCTCCCGATGCTCGACCCGAAGGCCGAGCTCGCCACGCACGCGATCGCCAAGGGCCTGCCGGCCGGCCCCGGCGGCGCGATCGGGCGCGCGGTGTTCACCGCCGCCGACGCCGTGGCGTGGGCGGGCCGCGGGGAGAAGGTCATCCTCGTCCGCGAGGAAACCTCGCCCGAGGACGTGGACGGCATGCACAAGGCGCAGGCGATCCTGACCAGCAAGGGCGGCATGACCTCGCACGCGGCGCTCGTGGCCCGCGGTTGGGGCAAGTGCTGCGTGGTCGGCTGCTCCGACATGGAGATCGCCGACGACAACAAGTCGTTCAAGACGAAGAGCGGCGCCGTGGTGAAGGAAGGCGAATGGATCAGCCTGAACGGCACGAAGGGCCTCGTCTACGTCGGCCAGCTCCCGCTGGTCGCCGTCGACCTCGATCATAACAAGTCCTACACCGAGCTGATGAAGCTCGTGGACCGGTTCCGCGTGCTCAAGGTCCGGACCAACGCGGACACCCCGAAGGACTCGGCGCAGGCCATCAAGTTCGGCGCGGAGGGCATCGGCCTGTTCCGCACCGAGCACATGTTCTACGGCGAGGGCAGCGACAAGCCGCTGTTCCTGCTCCGCAAGATGATCATGTCCAAGTCGCTGGCGGAGCGCCGCCAGGCCCTCGACGAGCTCTTCCCGTTCGTGAAGAACGACATGAAGGCCACGATGGCCGTGATGGCCGGCCGGCCGGTGACCATCCGCCTGCTCGATCCGCCGCTGCACGAGTTCGTCCCGCACAGCGAGGACAAGCTCCAGGCGCTGGCGGCCGAGCTGAAGGTGGACATGAACGAGCTGGGCAAGCGCGCGGACTCGCTCCGGGAAAACAACCCGATGCTGGGCCACCGCGGCGTGCGCCTGGGCGTCACCTACCCGGAAGTCACCGAGATGCAGGTGCGGGCGATCCTCGAGGCCGCCGCCGAGCTGGTCAAGGCCGGCCAGAAGGCGCTCCCCGAGATCATGATCCCCGTGACCTGCGCGGCCACCGAGCTCGATCATCAGAAACGGATCGTGGAGAAGGTGTACGGCGAGGTCTGCAAGAAGTTCGGCCTCAAGAAGCTCGAGTACCTGTACGGCACGATGATCGAGATCCCGCGGGCGGCGCTGCGGGCGGGCCAGATGGCGGAGACGGCCGAGTTCTTCAGCTTCGGCACGAACGACCTGACCCAGATGAGCTTCGGCTTCAGCCGCGACGACATCGGCTCGTTCCTGCCGGACTACCTGAACGGAAAGCTCCTGCCGGACGATCCGTTCCAGACGATCGACCAGGACGGCGTGGGCGAGCTGATCAAGCTGGGCATCGAGCGCGGCCGCAAGACCCGCAAAAACCTGAAGGTCGGCATCTGCGGCGAGCACGGCGGCGACGCGGCCAGCGTCGAGTTCTGCCACCGCGTCGGGATGAGCTACGTGAGCTGCTCGCCGTTCCGCGTGCCCATCGCGCGGCTGGCGGCGGCCCAGGCCGCCCTCCGCGGCAAGAAATAGACGGACGCTGAAGCAGTTCAACGAAACCCCGGCGTCCGCGCCGGGGTTTCGCTTTTAAAGCCATGGTCCACAAGGCCGCCAAGCAGTACGTATTCCTGTTCGGCCCCGGGGCGAAGCACACCGAGGGGGACGCCTCGATGCGCGCGATCCTCGGCCTGCGGGGCGCGAACCTGGCGGAGCTGTCGCGGCTGGGCGTCGCCGTGCCGCCCGGCTTCACCCTCTCGACCGAGGTCTGCGCCTACTTCACCCGGCACGGCGGGCAGGTGCCGGCGGGGCTGATGGACCAGGTCGACGCGGCGGTCCGCAAGCTGGAATCCCTGACGGGCGCGAAACTCGGCGACCTGCGGAACCCGCTGACCGTCGCCGTCCGGTGCGGCGCCGGGGTCGTCATTCCCGGGCTGATGGAGACGGTGCTGAACCTCGGGCTGAACGACCAGACCGTCCCCGGTTTCTGCGAGCAGACCGGCAACGCCCGCGCCGGGTGGGATGGCTACCGGCTTTTCATGGAACGGTTCGGCGCCGCCGTCCTCGGGCCGGAGGCGGGCTTGTCCCTGTCCGATTTTGACGCGGAGCGCTCGAAGCTGAAGGACAAGTACCGCCTCGCGGGGGACGCCGATCTTACGGCCGGCCACCTGCGCGAACTGTGCGACGCTTACAAGCGGCTCTTCATCGAGAAAACCCGCCGGCCCTTTCCGCAGGAACCGCGCGACCAGCTCCGCCTGGCCCTCACGGCGGGCCTGCGATCCTGGACCTCCGAACGGGCCGAGCATTACCGGCAGGCCCACAAGGTGGCCGGGCTGCTCGGCGCGGCCGTGAACGTGCTCGCGATGGCGTACGGGAGCCTGGACGAGGAGTCCGGCTCGGGGGTCGTTTCCTCGCGCGACGGGAAATCAGGATCCAGCCGGCCGGTGGGCTTCTTCCGGGTCGGCGCGCAGGGGATCGGGCTCTCCGCGGCGGCGGCCGGGCTCAAGGACGTCCACGACATGCCGAAGGAAAAGCCGGCCGCCTGGAAAAAGGTGTACGAGCAACTGGCGGAGGTTCTTCACAAGCTCGAGGGCCATTACCGCTACCCGCAGGACATCGAGTTCACGGTCGAAAAGGGCAGGCTGTGGATCCTGCAGACGCAGAACGCCCGGCGCACGGGCCGGGCCGCGGTGCGGTGGGCGCTGGAGATGGCCTCGGGTCAGGACGCCGCCAGCGGCAAGCCGCTGCCCCGCGTCCTGAAGGTCGAGGAAGCCCTGCTGACCCTCGGGGTCAGCGACATGGAGGCCTTCCTGTTCCCGCTCTTCGACGCGGCGGCGGAGCGGCAGGCGATCCTGCTCGCCCGGGGCCAGCCGGCCGCGCCGGGCGCCGCCGCGGGCCGGCTCGTCTTCTCCGTCCAGAGGGCCAGGGAGTTGCTCCGCAAGGACCGGGCGGCCCGGCTGATCCTCGCGTGCCGCGACCCGGGGGAGGCCATCGGCCCGGACCTGCGCGGCCTCCAGGGGCTGCTGGCCATCGGCGGCGGTTCGTCCCTGGCCACGGCCGCGCGCGGCCAGGGCCGCGCCGCCGTGGCGATCAGCTCCGGCGTCCGGCTCGATGCCCGCGCCCGTACGCTCTCCTTCAACGGGCACATGCTGGGCGAGGGTGACGGGATCAGCCTGGACGGCTTCACGGGGGCGATCTACCGGGGCGAGTTGCCGTGCGAGACATCGTCGCCGGCCGCGACGCTTGTCGGGGGGCGGAAGTCCGAGCAGAAGACGCCCGCGGCGCGCCTGTACCGGCAGTGGTCGGAGTGGACGGACCGGTCACGGAAAATGGAGGTGCGCGCGACGGCAAGCGGCCCGCGCGACGCGAAGGCCGGCCGGAACCTGGGTGCCGACGGCTTCCTCTACTTCCCGGAACCGGCCCTGCTGGAGAGGGAAGGCTTGTGGCTGATCCGGGAGTACCTGTGGACGGACGATCCCGCACCGCGCCGCAAGGCGCTCGACGGCCTGCAGGCGCTGTACCGCTCGGCCCTGGAGGAGCTGTTCGAGGCGGCCGGGGGCCAGCCGGTTTGCATCCGCGTGCTGAACGAGGCGAGAGACCCCTGGACGGCGCTTCACGGCGGCGAACTGGAGACGCTGGCCCGCCGCCTGGGCCTGTCGCTCGAAAAGGCGCGCGAGCGGCAGAAGCAGCACGCGGAGGCGCCGCGGGTCGACGGGCCGGGGCGCCGCCTGCTGCTGCGCCACCCGGATCTCGGCGCCATGCAGGCCGCGGCGATCGCCGAGGCGGCCTGCCTCCAGGAAAAACACGGCGTCAAGGTCCTGCCGGAAATCGCCCTCCCGCGCGTCGCCGGCCGCGCCGAGTTCGACCTGTGCAGCCGGCTCGTGCGCGAGGCGGTGACGCGCGTCCTCAAGGAGCGGAAGACCCGCCTGAAGTTCTCGATCGGCGTCATGATCGACACGCCGCGCGCCGCGCTGACGGCCGACCATCTCGCCGAGAGCGCGGAGTTCTTCCTGTTCGACGGCGACGAACTCACGCGGTCGGCCTACGGCTTCCCGAGGCATGCCGCCGGCGCAGCGGTGGCGGAGCAGGTGGAGCGACGGGTGCTGGCGGCCGACCCCTTCCAGACCCTGGACGCGGGCGGGGTCGGACAGCTGATCGAGCTGGCGGTGCGCAAGGGCCGCGAAACGCGGCCGGACCTCCAGTGCGGCCTCTACGGCGAGCATGGCGGCGATCCAAACAGCGTCAAGTTCTGCGGCAAGGTCGGCCTGAACCACGTCGTCTGCTCGCCTTACCGCGTGCCCCTCGCGCGGCTGGCGGCGGCCCAGGCGGCGATCACCCAGTAGCCGCCGGCCGGGCCCGTTTTTCGAACGCTTGCATTTCTTGGCCGGTTGCTGCCAGAATATCCCGCTCGGAATACTGCGGCTTGAGGGGCCCGTAAGGCCCAGCACGATGAACGGCGAAGACAAAGGCATCAAGATCTACCTGCGGGAGATCGGGCAGACCGCCCTGCTGACCCGCGAGGACGAGGTCAAACTGGCCCGCCGGATCAAGCGAGGCGACGAGGAGGCGCGCCAGCTCATGATCCGCGCCAACCTGCGGCTCGTGGTCAAGATCGCCCACGACTACGCCCAGTACGGGCTTCCCCTCCTCGACCTGATCTCCGAAGGCAACATCGGCCTCATGAAAGCCGTCGAGCGGTTCAACCCCAGGAAGGGCGGCAAGTTGAGCACCTACGCCGCCTGGTGGATCAAGCAGTCCATCAAGCGCGCGCTGGCGAACCAGAGCAAGACCATCCGCCTGCCGGCGCACCTGGTGGACAAGATCGCCCGCATGCGTCGCGCGGAGCGAGCTTTCGCGCAAAAGAAGGGGCGCGACCCCACGGAAACCGAGCTGGCCAAGGCCGTCGGCGTATCGGTGGCCACCATCCGGATGTGGCAGACCGTTTCGCTGCGGCCGGCCTCCCTGAACGCCCCGATCGGCGACGAGGACAGCGCGGAATACGGGGACATCATCGGCGACGACCGCAACGTTTCGCCGGTGGACGATCTCTCCGACCGTCAGTTGAAGGGCGAAATCGAGGGCCTGCTCGACCGGTTGAGCAAGCGCGAGCGCGAGATCCTGATGTACCGCTACGGCCTGCGCGGGGTGAAGGAGGAGACCCTCGAGGTCGTGGGCCGGCGGTTCAAGATTACGCGCGAGCGCGTGAGGCAGATTCAAAACGCCGCCGTCCTTCGCCTTCGCCAGATGTTGGAGGAACTGGATCAGCCCCCGGAAAACACCGAGCCCAAGGAGGAAGGCCCATGACCATCCCGGCCCTGAAGAACGCCATCCGCGACATCCCGGATTTCCCGAAGGAAGGCATCATTTTCAAGGATATCACCCCCCTTCTGGCCGAGCCCTCCCTGTTCAAGCTGGCCGTGGACACGCTGGCCGAGCGTCACCGCGACAGCCGTATCGACCGTGTCTGCGTCGTGGAGTCGCGCGGGTTTCTCTTCGGCTCCGCCGTGGCCTACCAGTTGGGGGCCGGCATCGTACCGATCCGCAAGAAAGGCAAGCTGCCCCACGAGACGCTCGAGGCCGCCTACGATCTCGAGTACGGCACCGCCACGCTCCAGGTCCACGTGGACGCCTTCGAGCCCGGCACCCGCGTGCTGCTGATCGACGACCTGCTCGCGACAGGCGGGACGGCGGAAGCTTCCGCGCGGCTCATCGAGCAACTCGGCGGCAAGATCATCGAGATCCAGTTCCTCATCGAACTCGCGTTCCTCAACGGCCGCGAAAAGCTCACCAAGTACCCGGTATTCGCGCCGATCGTGTACGATTGACCTTTTTTCCGGCTGGCCGCCCGCCTCGAAGCTTGCGCGTATTTAGTTAAAGTTTAGCGCTTTACCTGTCGCGCCGTAGGATGTAGGGTGCATCCATTCTGTTTCATCGCGCAACCTGGAGCCGTGTCATGTCTGTTTTGAGAACCGCATCCGCCATTATCAGCCTGGCTGTCCTGCCGGGAGTCGCCGTCATATCGTCGCGGGCCCAGTCGCCCACGATTGACGGGCTGCTCGACGCGGACTTCTACGGCGCGGCGCGTTCGGTTCAGGACACGCCCACGTCCTTCGGCGACGCGACAAACGGACACGTCCGCTTCGCCCGCGGCGGCTCGGAACTCGACGCCGCCTATGCCCGCGTCTCCGACGGCACGCTCTTCCTTTTCATTGCCGGCAACGTGGAGACCGCCGGCCAGGGCGTCCAGTGGCCCGCCGGCAACCGGAACCGGCTGGATATCTTCATCGACAGCATCGACGGCGGGCAAAACAGCCTGCGCGGCGACAATGCGGACGTGGACGGGAACGGACTGAACCGTATGGGCCACCTGGACCCGGCGAACGACGGGCTGAAGTTCGACACGGGCGTGGAGCACGACTTCTTCCTGACGTTCAACAACTACACCGAAATCGTGAACATCCCCGGGTCCGGCAACCAGGAGCTGTGGCGCGGGGCGCTGCATTACGCCAGCCTGCCGACCGGCGGCAGCGGAACCGGGCTCCTCGTCGGTACCGCGTCGGACTCGTGGCCCGGCTCGTATCCCGACTCCTTCACGCTGTCACAGGGCGTGCGACTCGGTTTCCGCAACAGCAACACCAACGGCGTCACCGGTACGGGGGCGCCGTCGCCGAGCGCGGCCGGCGCAGGGAATGTGACGTCCGGCCTCGAACTGGCGATCCCTCTGGCGCTGCTCGACAGCACGAACGGCGGCCTGAACGCCGAGTTCCGGATCACCGCGTTCATCAACGACTCCGCCCACGGCTACCTGTCGAACCAGACGCTCGGACCGATGGGCCAGCCGCCCGGCAGCTACGGGAACATCGGCGAGCCGCGCGTGTTCGATTTCTCGCAGTCCTATTCGCCCGGCGCGCAGTACGTTACCGTTTCCAATCCCTTCCCTTCGACGCGGCTGATCCTCCCGTTGACGCTGCTCGACAACGGCAGCGTCAGCAACCGCTGGATCGGCGAGGTCGGCGCAACCTATGTGCTGCAATACACCACCAACCTGCTGACCGGCCCGTGGACCAACGTCAGCGGCATCGTCACGGCCTCGGCGGCCATGGTGTCCTTCGTGGACACGAATACGGCCGCATCCCATCTCTACTACCGGTCCGCCCGGCTACCGTAAGGAATCCGCGAGAATCCTCCTTGACCCGCCCGGGGGGACGCGTGGTTAATCCCCGGTGACATGGACCGCCGCGAACTGCCCATCTTCGACATCGAGCGCGAACTGCTCGCGCGGGCCGGCGAGCACCGCCGCCTGATCGTCCGTGCCCCGACCGGCTCGGGCAAGTCCACGCAGATCCCCCAGATGCTGCTCGACGCCGGGCTGCTCGGCCGCGGGCGCGCGGTTATCCTCCAGCCCCGCCGCCTCCCCACCCGCCTTCTCGCCGCCCGCGTGGCGAACGAGCGCGGCGTGAAACTCGGATCGGAAGTCGGCTACCAGATCCGCTTCGAGAACGTGACGGGTGATACTACGCGCATCGTTTACGAAACCGAGGGCGTCCTGCTCCGCCAGATGCTCTCCAATCCGCGCCTCGACGGCGTCGCGGCCATCCTGTTCGACGAGTTCCACGAGCGGCACCTGTACGGCGACGTGACGCTCGCCCGCGCTCTCCAGCTTCAGCGCTCTGCACGGCCCGACCTGCTCCTGGTCGTCATGTCCGCCACGCTGCCGGCCGGCCCGCTCGACGAGTACCTCGCGCCCTGCGCCGCGCTGGAAGCCCGCGGGCGCCTGTTCCCCGTGGGCACGGAATACCTCGACCGGCCCGCGGATTTCGACCGTACCCCGCCGTGGGAAGTCGCCGCCGCCGAGTACGAGCGGGTCTGCCGCGAGGGCGAACCCGGCGACGCGCTGGTCTTCATGCCCGGCGCGTACGAGATCGCGCGGACGGTCCAGGCCCTCGAGAATTCGCCGGCGGCGCGCGGGCGGATCATCCTGCCGCTGCACGGCGAACTGCCGGCCGCCGACCAGGACGCCGCCGTATCGCGATACGACCGCCCCAAGATCATCGTCTCCACCAACGTCGCGGAAAGCTCGCTGACGATCGAGGCCGTGCGCCTGGTCATCGACAGCGGGCTGGCCCGCATCCCGCGTTTCGACCCCGCGCGCGGGATCAACACGCTGCTGGTCGAAAAAATCAGCCGCGCCTCCGCCGACCAGCGGGCGGGCCGCGCCGGGCGCACCGCGCCCGGCCGCTGCGTGCGTTTGTGGACGGAGCGCGAGCACGCGGAGCGCCCGGTCCAGGAGATCCCCGAAATCCGCAGGCTGGACCTGTCCGAGATCATGCTGACGCTTCGCGGGGCGGGCGCGGGCGACCTGCGCGAACTGCCCTGGCTCGAGCCGCCGTTGCCGCGCGCCCTGGACAGGGCTGAATTGCTCCTGCGCGACCTTGGCGCGCTGGACGATAAGCTGGCCGTGACCGAGCTGGGCCGCCGCATGGCCGGGTTCCCCGTCCATCCCCGCTATGCCCGGATGATGCTCGCCGCCGGGGAATATGGCTGCGTCCGCGCCATTACCCTGATCGCCGCGCTGACCCAGGGCCGGTCGCTCTGGATGCGCAAGCCGGACAAATCCACGCGCGAGCAGCGCGAGGATGTCCTCGGCGAAGAGGGCGCTTCGGATTTCTTCGGGCTTATGCGGGCCTTCCGGTTCGCCGACAGCCGGCGCTACGACGTCGGCGCCTGCAACCGGCTGGGCATCCACGCCAATACCGCCCGGCAGGTACGGGCGCTGGCCGGGTTCTTCCTCGATCTCGCGGACAAAACGGGCTTGAAGATCGAGGACCGCGCGCCGGAAACGGACGCCATCTGCAAATGCATCCTGACGGGCTTCTCCGACCAGGTCGCGAAGCGGCTGGATGCCGGCACGCTGCGCTGCCAGCTGGTCCACGGCCGCAAGGGCGTCCTGGCCCGGGAAAGCGCCGTGCAGGAAAGCCCCCTGCTCGTCGCGTCGGAGGTCCGCGAGGTCGAGGGGCGCGGCGGCGAGTTGAACGTGATCTTGAGCCTCGCCACCGCGATCCGGCCCGGGTGGCTGGAGGAAATGTTCCCCGCCGATTTCAACGAGCAGGTGGACGTCGAGTACGACGCGGCCGAGCGCCGGGTCGTCGCGTGGCGCCGGCGGATGTTCCGCGACCTGCCCCTCGAGAGCAAGCGCGTGGACCCGCCGCCCGCGGACGCCGCCGGCGACCTGCTGGCGGAAGAGGTCATCAACGGCCGCATCAAGCTGCCGCACTGGGACGAGACCACCGACCAGTGGATCGCGCGGGTCAACAGCCTGGCCGCCTGGTGCCCGGAGCTCGGGCTTGCCGCCTACACGGAGGAGGACCGCTGGTCCGTGCTCCGCGTGGTCTGCCGCGGCGCCGTCTCCGCGCGCGACCTGAAGGACCGGCCCGTGACGGCGGCGTTCAAGGACCAGATGGACCCCGCCCGCCGCGCGCTGGTGGAAAAGCACGCGCCGGAAAGGATCGAGCTGTCCAACGGCCGTCGCGCGCGCCTGACGTACACCGAAGGCGAGCCCCCGCACATCGCCCAGCGCATCCAGGATTTGTACGATGTGAAAGAGACCCCGAAAATCGCCAAGGGCCGCGTGCCCGTGGTCGTCGAGATCCTGGGGCCCAACCACAGGCCCGTGCAGGTGACCCGCGATTTGGCCGGCTTCTGGCGCGAGCATTACCCGCGCATCAAGAAAGAGATGCAGCGGAAATATCCCAAGCACGAGTGGCGATGAAGAATCCCTTCTCCGAGGCCTTCCGCATCCTGCCGGACGACTGGCTGAATCCGCTGCCGCTGGCGCGCTGGTTCTCCTCCGGAGTGCTCCGGCAAGCGGAGCGCGACGGAGCTCTGACCGGGCAAAGCGGCGTGGCGTCCCGCCCCGTTCCGGGGCGGGACTTCCCGCCGCACGCCGAGCGGCCGCTCGAGGTGGACGTCGGCTGCGGCAAGGGGCGGTTCCTTCTCTCTCGCGCCGCGTCGCATCCGGACACGGACTTCCTAGGCGTGGACCGGATGATCGGGCGCCTGCACAAGATTGACCGGAAGCTGGTTCGGAGAGAGTTGGGCAACGTTCGCTGGCTGCGGCTCGACGCGTACTACGCCGTGGCGTACATGCTGCCCGCCACATCGGTGTCCACCTACTACATTTTTTTCCCGGATCCCTGGCCGAAGAAACGGCACCACGATCATCGCCTGTTCAATGCTGCTTTTCTTGACGCGCTGTCCCGGACGCTCAAGCCGGGCGGGCAGGTCCACTTCGCCACGGACCACCTTCCCTACTTCGAGGAAGTCGTGGCCGCGATCAAGGCGGACCCGAGGTTCGCGGAAATTCCCGCCTTCGAGCCCGCCGACGAGGAGCGGACGGATTTCGAGTTGATCTACCTGGGCCGGACCCCGATCGGGCGGTATTCCTTCCGGAAGGAATGATACCAAATCCGGGTGAATGCGGGTAGATTTCGGGCTCGCAGGAACTCGCCCCTCCATGATTCCTGCCACTGGAGGGCGGAGCTCTGCGACGCCGTTCGTACCGCCTCTCACCCGTACCTGGTATGATGGAGGCCGGGGTAGAACCCGGTCCCTCCGGGAATTACTCCAGGTCTACACGGTATAGCCAGGGCCCGGAGCCCGTGGCCGTCTGGTCGGTATGCACGTTCAGCGGCGGGGTGGCTAGGATGTTGGTGCGCAAGGGGCCGAAGCCCTGCACCAGGTTCGTGGAGCGCGCCACGCGGTAGAACTTGTTCGTCACACTGTTCCACTGCAACACATTACCCGAAACCCGAAACCCGAACACCGAAACCTCGAACACAGACATCGCATCCAGCGGATCGGTCCCCGCAGCGGCCTCGTCCACGTTGGGCACGCCATCCCCGTCGCTATCGGGGTCCAGGGGGTCGTAGCCGTTCTGGAACTCCCAAAGGTTGTTCTTCCCGTTCTGATTGGGATCGCCGGCGGCGGCGTTGGTGAGCGTGTTGAAGAAGACCCACTCCCAGGCGTCGGGCATCGAATCGCCGTCGCTGTCGGCCTCGGCGATGGTTCCGCTGATCGCCACGTTGGTCAGGCTGCCGTCGAGCATGTACTGGTAGGCGATGCTCGCGCCGGTGTCGTAGACAACCCGCGTCACGCGGCCGGCGCCGTCGTGATCGAACGATTGCGCCCCGGCGCGCAGCGTGATCAAGGCGAGCACGATGACCGCGAACCGGATATGCCGGCCCTTATTCATCGGATCCCTCCGCGGCCGAACCCGCCATCTCAAAGGCTTCCTCCGGCGAGAAAACTTCCTCCGGCGTCGGCCCGCCGGCAGCCTGATCGTTGTAAGACTCGGGCGCCGAACTCCGGGCCGCATCGTCCGGTTTGCGCGGCGGCGGGCTGTCGCCGCACATTGGCTCCAAAGCTTCGCGTTCCTTGCGGCGTTCGATGATGTCCAGCAGCCTGGACCAAAGGCGGTCGTGCTCGTAGAGCGTACCCATGGAATCCTTCACGAAATGGTACATGTCGTCCTCGCCGCTCGCGTCCAGCCCGCTCGGATCCGCCGCGTCCACGGGATTGCCCCCGGCGTAGGCATAGAGGTTCAGCCCGCCGAGGAAGCCGATGGGGTCGGGCGTCAGGAAGCGGCGCAGGCCGGCGTGATAGAAACGGTTCCGCATGTAATAGAGGTCCTGGCCCGCGTCGAGAACCCCGTAGCAGCCGGCGAACGTGAACGGGTTGCGGACGCGGGCATAACCGTAGCCCGCAGCGCCGTACGGCAGGAAGCGATACATCGCGGAAATTGCGCCCGCCTCGTCGGTCATCGCGATCGTGTTGCCGTTGTGATCGAAGTGGTAGAAGTGCCAGCCCTTCCCGACGTGGTGCATCGCGACGAGGTCGAGCTCGCGGTACACATACGAAGCGGCCACGACGCCCGCGCCGTCGGTCTCGAACAGCAGCCGGTCTTCGTGGTCCCAATGCAGGTTCCGGGTTCCGTCCGGCCCTTCGATCCGCACGCAGCGGTTGAACCCGTCGTACGCGTAGCTGTTGGTCTCGCCGGGCCTGCGCATCACGGTCAGCCGGCCCTCGGCATCGTAGTCGGCGATCCAGTCGAACGGCGCGGGGACACCGGTCAGGTTCCCGTCGTTGTCATTCTGGCACGCAACGCCGTTGACCTGGTACAGCGGGCCGAAGATGTTCAGCCCCAGGTTGGTCGGCGCGAGCGGCGGGTTCCACGGGGCGAGACCCGCCGTCTTGACGAGGTTCGTCGTCTCGCCGGCGATGTTGCGAGCGATGCGCAGGCTGATCAGCGTGCCGGCGGGCGCGGTGTGGACCAGGTTCGTGACGCGCCCGCCCCGGTCGTAGCCGAACTGGCTCGACGTGCCGTTTGCCCGGGCCACGGAACGGATGCGCCCCTCGCCGTCATAGCCGAAGGAAAGGCTTTGGGCATCCCAAACGAGGTTGGTGACGCGGTCCCGGCTGTCGCGCTGGTACTGGACCGTCGGCCCGCCGGGATAGGCGACGCTCTCGATCCGGCGCGTGGCGGAGTACGTGAAGACCGCCTCATGCCCGTTGTCGTACCGGATCCGCGTCACCAGCCCCCGCGCGTCCAGCGTCCGCCCGGCGCGGCCCGCGGTTCCGCTCCAGTTGGTCAGGCGTCCCACGGCGTCGTAGGTGAAGGAGTTTGTGCTGCCGGGCTGCCTGACCCCGGTAAGGTTCCCGTCCGCGTCGTAGGTTCGGGCCGCCGACTGCCCCCGCGCGTTGATCCGGTTGGTCAGCCGGCCCAGCGCGTCCCACTCCAGCCGGTTGGACGTGGATTGACCGTGATACTTGAACGAGGTCATCCGGTCGTGTCCATCGTAGGAGCACGCGGAAAGGGTCTCCACGACGATGCCCGGGGGATTGACATAGAGCCCGGCCTGCGAAGCCGACAGGATATTGCCGTTGGCGTCGTAGCCGCGCCACAGGTCGCCGCCCGCGCCGTCGGCCAGGGTCTCCAGCCGGTCGGCCTGGTCGTAGGTCATCCGGGTCACGCGCCCCAGCGGGCCCGTGGCCATCACGAGGTTGCCGCCACCGTCGTAGACATAGTCCGTTCGCGCGCCCGCTGCGTCCGTGAACGCGGTCTTCTGCAGCAGCGCGTTCCGCTCGATCCGGTTGGTCTGCCGGTTTTCGTTGACGACGGAGGTCGGCCCGCAGCAGTCGTAGCCGTAGTCCCCCGTCGTGCCGTCCGGGTTCGTGACGCGAGTGAGCCGCCGGTTGGCGTCGTACTGGAATTGCGTCACGAAACCGCGCTCGTTGGTGATCGCGGCGATGTTGATCCCCGCGGCATCGTACGCGAACCCCGCGCGGAATCCGGCGGGGTCGGCCACCTGGAGCAGCCGCCCGTGCGCGTTGTACGCGAAGCGCGTGACCCCGCCCGCGGGATTGGTCACGGCGACCAGCTGCCCGAGCGCGTCGTAGCCTAGGCCCGTAATCCGGCCGGCCGGGCTGGTGAGGCGGATCACGTTGCCGCGCGCGTCGCGCTCGAACCGCGTCACGCCGCCCAGCGCGTTCGTAACGTGCGTCACCCGGTCGTTGGAGTCGTAGGCGAATGCCGTCCGCGCGCCGTCCGGGCCGGTCACGCTCGCGAGATTGCGGCGGGCATCATAGGTCTTCACCGTTGAAAAACCGCGCGGGCTGGTCGTGTTGGTGGGGAAGCCATTGGTGTCGTACAGGTGCGTGGTGCTTTGCAGTGCGGCGTCCGTCTCGCTCGTGAGGTGTCCGTCGGCGGTCTGAAACCAGGTCTCATTGGTCCGCGCGTCCGTGAACCCGGCCTGCCGGTTGTCCAGGTCGCCGCTGAATTGATACCGGTTGGTTCGGCCGAGCGGATCCGTCACGGACTGGAGCATCAGGTTGCCGGGCCCCTGGTAGGCGAAGGTCCACGCGCGGCCCTCGGTGCTCATGGCCGTGACCCGGTTCTCGCCGTCGTACGTGTACGCGGTCGTGTTCCCCGCCGCGTCGCGCGTCTGCACCAGGTTGCTCGACGCATCGTAGGCATAGGACAGCGCCGCGCCGTTCGGCAGCAGGATGTTCGTGCAGAGCCCGCCCGCATTGTACGAGAGGACCGCCTGCCGGCCCGCGGCGTCGGTGATCGTCCGGAGCACGCCGTTGGTCCACGCCAGCAGGACCCGGTTTCCGTTCCGGTCTTCCACCGACTGAAGCGGGTGCCGCGTGCCGTAGTCGGTGGACGGCCAGGCCAGGGCCGGCGCGCGGTAGCGATAGACCTGGTCTGACGATTTGTCGCGAAGGCGGTAATGGGTCCAGTCGTTGCTCAAGACAGACGACAGCTCGTCGCGATGGCCGCGCCAGGGCGGATAGGTGTCGTTGGTGCCCAGGACCCCGGAGAAGAAGACCTGACCCCCATCCGGCTTGACGACCTGGTGGCCGAACAGGTGGTGAATCAGCGGCGCCTCGTAGCTGAACGTCCAGCCGTTTCCGAATATCCCGCGCTCGGAGGGATCGCCGCTGTAGGTTCGTGCCAGCCGCACTTCGGGGCCCAGCCCGCTCCACGCGAAATCCGCGTCCTCGATCACCGGGTTCAACGTGGCCATGTTCACGCGGAAGACCGGCAGGCCCATGTCCACGCACCCGCCGCACCCGGCGGGCGGTCTGCGCAGGCCGGGCCGGAACGGCGTCCAGCGCAGGCCGAAGCCCTTGACCCACGGGGCGTCGCCGACATCCCGCTAGCCGTACACGTCGTCGAACGACCAGATGAATATCTGCACGTGTTTCAGCGGCCCGCCGCGCAGGGCGTTGGTCGGGCTGGTGAGCCACTGCCCCATGAAGGAAAGCCGGGTCACGTTGGCTGTTGAGTTGCGGAAGAAGAACTCGACGTGCACCACCGACATCGTGCCCGGCGCGGTCGGCCACGGCGAACCCTCGTTCCAGTTGGTGGCGACGTAGGAGGTATACTCGCTCTGGTTGAACGACGGGATGCCGACGCTCACCCCGCACTGGTACGGCGCCGCGGGCTGGCCCAGGTAATCCAGCGAAGGGGTCGGGTTCCACGCCGCCCGCGCCGTGAGGCGGGTGGACTCCTTGAACGAGGTCGCGTAATGGATTTCCGCCAGATCGGGCCCGCTCGTGAAGCGGCCGAGTTCCAACGCGGATGCCTCGCCGTTGACGTCCCAGGTGAACGTTTCGCCCGCGGCCACGGTGGTCACGGCGCGCACCGGGACCAGGCCCAGCCGCAGGAACAGCGCGCCCGCCATCCACCACCGGCCTGGCCAAGACCACGTCATGCCACGAACAGCGGCACCGGCTGAAATTTCGTGACGTCCACCAGGCCCTTGTCCGTGAGCTTGAGTTCCGGGATGACCGGCAGGGCGAGGAAGGACATGGTCATGACGGGATCGGGCAGCGTGCAGCCCAGCCCGCGCGCGGCCGCGGCCATGGCCTCGATCCGGTCGCGCACTTCTTCCAGCGGCAGGTCGGACATCAGGCCCGCGATCGGCAGGGGGACGGCGGCCAGGACCTGCTCGTTGTTCACGACCGCCTGCCCGCCGCGCAGGCGCGCGACTTCCTTGACCGCGGCCATCATGTCCCGGTCCGTCGCGCCGACGACGACAATATTGTGCGAGTCGTGCGCGACGCTGGAGGCGATGGCCCCGCTCTTCATGCCGAACCCGCGCACGAAGCCGATGCCCACGTGGCCCGAGGCCAGGTGCCGCTCGATCACGGCGATCTTGAGCAGGTCGCGCGCCGGGTCGGCGACGAGAGCTCCATCCGCCACGGAAGCTTCTTCCTCGAGGAGCTTGGTGACGATCTGGTCGGGCACGAGACCGATGACCCGGACGCGCGGGCGGTCCGCCTTGCCCCCGGGAACCGGTACGCGCAAGTCGAGGCCGTGCCACTGTACGTTGACGCTGCTGCGGAGGCGGTGCGCCTTGGCCTTTGCACGAGGCGCCAGCAGCGACTGGTTCTCGGCGACCTTCTGGCCCGCCTGGTAGACCTGCGCGACGCGGAACGACTCGAAATCGTCGAGCACCACGAGGTCCGCCCAGTAGCCCGGGGCGACGGCGCCGAGTTTCTTGAGCCCGAAGTAACGCGCCGGGTGGAGCGTGCCCATCCGGACGGCCGTGACGGGATCCATGCCCTTCTGGATGGCGCGGTGCACGAGCCAGTTGATGCTGCCCTCGCGGAGGAGGTCGGCCGGGTGCCGGTCGTCCGTGCAGAAGCTGCAGTTGATGGCGGCGGCCGGCGTCACCAGCGGCAGCAGGGCGTCGAGGTTCCGCGCCGTCGTGCCGTCGCGGATGAAGATATGCATGCCCATCTGCCGCTTCTCGCGGGCCTCCTCCAGCGTCGTGCACTCGTGGTCCGAGCCGATGCCGGCGACGATGTACGCGGCGAGATCCTTGCCGGACAGGCCGGGGGCGTGGCCGTCGATCGGGTGTCCCTCGGCGGCCGCCAGCTTGGCCAGCACGTCGGGCGCGCGGAAGATGACGCCGGGGTAGTTCATCATCTCGGCCAGGCCGATGACCCGCTTGTGCCGGAAGAGGAGCTGGATATCCTCCGCCGTCAGCCGGGCGCCGGAGGTCTCCATGTCCGTCGCCGGCACGCAGGAGGGGACCATGACGAACACGCGCAGGGGCAGGCCCTCGCTGGTCTCGATCATGTACCGGACGCCGTCGAGCCCCAGCACGTTGGCGATTTCGTGGGGGTCGGTGATCACCGCCGTCACGCCGCGCGGAACGACCGCGCGCGCGAACTCGGGCACGGTGACCATGCTGCTCTCGATGTGGACGTGCGCGTCGATGAAGCCCGGGCACAGGAGCCGGCCTTGCAGGTCGACGGTCTCGCGGGCATCGTACTTCCCGAAGCCGATAACATGGCCCTTGAAGATCGCGACGTCGGCTGGATGGATCTCGTTGGAGAAGACGTTGACGACCCGCGCGTTTTTCAGCAGCAGGTCCGCGGGGGTTTCCCCGCGCGCGGCCGCGATCATGTCTGCATTCATGAACCACCCCATCCGAAGAGGGTGGCGCGGGCCTCCGGCCCGCGATTCACGGGCGGGACGCCCGTGCCACTCTCGAAATTGCTATCCCAACTGCTGCATCCCCTTCCAAATTTTTTCCGGCGTGAACGGCGCCTCGCGCAGGCGGACACCCACGGCGTTGAAGATCGCGTTGGCAATGGCCGGGCACGGTCCGTTGATGCCGATCTCGGACACGCTCTTCGCGCCGAACGGGCCGGTTTTCTCGTAGGTCGGAACCAGGATCGTCACCATCTCGGGCTTGTCCCGCATGGAGTAGATCTTGTAGTGCAGGAACGAGTCGTTGGTCATTTTGCCAGCGTCGTTGAACAGGTACTGCTCGGTCAGCGCGTAGCAGATGCCGTTCATGACGGCGCCCTCGACCTGGCCCTCGGCCAGCTTCGGGTGGATCGCCGTGCCGCAGTCGGTCGCCGCGACGTACTTCACCACGCGAACGAGCCCGGTCTCGGTGTCCACCTCGACCTCGGCGAAGTGCGCCGCGAAGGGCGGCGGGGACTTGTGGCTGATGTGCGAGGAGATCGCCGCGATCTGGAACTGGTTCGCCGCGTACAGCGAGTGCAGGGCGACGTCCTGGAACGTCACCGATCCGCTGCCGTCCTTCGCGAAGACCTGCGCGTCGCGGACTTCCAGGTCGGCGGGCTTCTTCTCCATGATCTCCGCCGCAACGCCGAGGATCTGCTTCTTGATCTTCAGCCCCGCGTCGAGGACGGCGTTGCCGGTGAGATAGGTCGTGCTGGAGGCGTACGCGCCGACGTCGAACGGGGTCATGTCCGTGTCGGACGAGTACACGAGGATCTTGTCGCTCGTCGTGCCGATGGCCTCGGCGGCGATCTGGGCCAGGACGGTGTCGCTGCCGGTGCCGAGGTCCGTCGCGCCCATCAGCAGGTTGAACGAGCCGTCCTCGTTCATCTTGATCGAGGCGGCGCCCATGTCGATCTCGGGGATGCTGGAGCCCTGCATCAGGCAGCACATGCCGATGCCGCGACGGTAGCGGCCCTTCTTCTTGCGCCAGTCGCCGCGCTTCTTCCAGCCGATCGCCTTGGCGCCGAGCTTGATGCACTTGTCCAAGCCGCAGCTCCCGATCGCCTGCTCCACGCCCGCCTTGCCCTCGCCGAGGGCGGCAAACACGGGCGAGGTCTCGCCGGAGCGGATGTGGTGGTTCGCGCGCAGGACCAGCGGGTCCACGCCGAGCTGCTCGGCGAGCTCGTCCATGGCGCTCTCGACGGCGAAGGCCGCCTGGGTCGCGCCGTAGCCGCGGTACGCGCCGCCGACGGGCAGGTTGGTGTAGACCGCCGTGCCGGTAAAGTGGACATTCGGGGAGCGATAGAGCGGCAGCACCTTGCTCCCGCTGTTGCAGACCACGGTCAAGGCGTGCGAGCCGTACGCGCCGGTGTTGGAGATGCAGTCAAGGCCCACGGCGGTCAGCGTCCCCTCGGGGTCGGCCGCCAGGCGCACGCGGATCCGCTCCGGGTGCCGGGTACGGCTGCTGACAAATTCCTCCTCGCGGGTATAGAAAAGCAGCACCGGCCGGCGCGAGCGCCAGGCCAGCATGCCGACGACGTCCTCGAGCAGGACCTCCTGCTTGGCGCCGAACCCGCCGCCGATGCGCGGCTTGATGACGCGCACCTGCTGGACGGGAATGTCCATCGTCTGCGCGGCGATGCGCCGCGCGTGGAACGGCACCTGGGTGCTCGTCCGGATCACCAGCCGCCCCTCGGCGTCCACGTGGGCCATCGTCACGTGCGGCTCGATGGGGCAGTGCTGGGCCATGTGGATGTAGTAGGAGTGGTCCAGCTTGTACGGCGCGCCGGCCATGGCCTGCTCCACGTGGCCGACGTCCATGCCGACCCGCGCCGCGATGTTCTTCTTCGGCTCGTACGGCACGGGGATCACGGCGCGGGCCTCGGGCTCGTCGTGGATCACCGGGCTGCCCTCCTTCAGGGCGGCCTCGATGGACAGGACGGGCTCCAGCAATTCGTATTCGACCTTGATCGCCTTCAGGGCGGCCTCGGCGAGCTCGGGGGTCTCGGCGGCTACCGCGGCGACGCGGTCGCCGACGTAGCGGACCTTGCGGTCGAACATGAACGTGTCGTACGGCGACGGCTCGGGGTAGCCCTGGCCGGCCGTCGTGTGGGCGATGCGCGGCACGTTGCCGTGGTAGAGCACGCAGTGCACGCCCGGCATCTTCTCCGCGGCGCTGATGTCGATGCTCTTGATGATCGCGTGCGCGTGCGGGCTCCAGAGGAGCTTCGCGTACAGCGCGTCCGCCGGCTTGAAGTCGGCCACGAACAGCGGCTTGCCCAGCGCCAGCGGCAGCGCGTCGAGCTTCTTCACCGGCTGGTTGACTACCTTGAAGTTCTTTTTCGCCATGGTCGTTCTCCCGGATACCGTCAGGCCTGCGCCGGCTTGTTCGCGTCCCGCACGTTCCGCAGCGCTGTCCAGATTTTTTCATAACCCGTGCAGCGGCAGAGATTTCCGTCCGTGTGGACCCGGATATCCTCGTCGCCGGCGGCGGGGTTTTCCTCGAACATCGCCTTGGCGGACATGACGAGGCCGGGCGTGCAGTAGCCGCACTGGACCGCTCCCGCGTCCACCAGTGCCTGCTGAATGGGGTGGACGTTTCCAAAATCGCCCACGCCCTCGATGGTCACGACGTTCCGGCCGTGGACCAGGAAGGCCGGCATGATGCAGGACAGCGCCGCGCGGCCGTCCACGTTGACCGTGCACGCGCCGCAGGTGCCCTCGTCGCAGCCCTCCTTGGTTCCCGTCAGCCCCGACCGTCGCAGCAGTTTGACCAGCAGCTCTCCGGGGGCGATCTCGAAATCCCTCTTCTTGCCGTTCAGCGTGAAGGTGATGGTCTTGGGGTTGCTCATGTTGCCTGCTCCTTCGCCTGGTTCCAGGCCTCCACCAGCACATCGCCCAGCGTAACCGCCGCCAGGCGCCCGATGTACTCGGCGGACATGCCCTCGGCTTCCTTGAATCTCAAGGCCGACAGCCCGTTCAGCGCGGCCTCGCGCAGAAGGCCTTCCGACGCTTTCTTTCCCGCGAGCGCGGCTTCCACTCCCGGGCAGCGCGCGGGGAACGGCACCGCGGCGCTCACCGCCGCGCGGGCGGAGCGGACGCTCGCGCCATCCAGCTGCAGGCAGGCCGCCGCCGTCGCCAGGCTGAAACCCGTCGCCGTCTGCCGCACCTTTTTGTAGCCGAAGCCCGCGCCCTCGCCGAGGGCGGGCACGCGGACCTGCGTGAGCAGGTCGCCGCCCCGGAACAGGCGGGCGGGCTGGGAGGAGAAGAACTCGTCGGCCGGCATTTCCCTTTCCTGCACGCCCCGGATCACCAGCGTCGCGCCCAGCGCCAGCAGGGGGGCCGGGAAGTCGGACCAGGGGAACACGCGGCAGATATTGCCGCCGAGCGTCGATTCGTTGCGGATTTGCTGGGAGGAGAGCGTCAGGGCCACGCGGTCGAGAACCCAGCCGGGCTCGCGGTGCTTCTGGAGCGTCGCCACGCGGGTGGCCGCGCCGACGCGGAAGACACCGCCGTCGCGCCGGATGCCGTCCAGACCGAGCCGGTTCAGATCCACCGCGGTCATCGGCTGGTCCTCGGGGATGAACACCAGCGAGGTCGCCCCGGCCACGGGGAGCGCCGCGGGGCCGAGGTCCCGGAGCGCGGCCAGGGCTTCGTCCAGTCGCGTGGGTATTTTGAAATCGGTTATCTTCACGCTGTGTCCTCCGAGTGTCTGTTCCGTCAAGGGCGGCCGGTCATCGACCGGTGGCGCTGTAATTCCAGCCTGTTCTTATACCCCAGCCGGTTTGCCCGTGTCATCAGAAAACGCCACCGGATTGCGGTTTGCACCCTGCCCGGTCTTTCTCTACAGTCCCCCCCGAGGCAATCCCATGGCGCGCGCGGAACGCATAGCGGTGATCAGCCCGCGGTTCTCCGAGACCGGGACCGTCGGCGGCGCGGAGACCCTGCTTAAACGGCTCGCCGAACTGGCCGCGGCCGACGGGCGGCGCGTCTCGATCCTGACCACCTGCGCGACCAACCATTTCACGTGGGAGAACGCGGTCCCGCCGGGCGCCAGGACGGTGGGCGGCCTCGAGGTCCGGTTCTTCCCCGTGGACGCGGACCGCGACGTCGCCGCCTTCCTGCGCGTCCAGAAGACGATCGGCCAGCGCGGCCCGCTGGAGATCGAGGACGAGCGCCTCTGGATACGGAACTCCGTCAACAGCCGAGCCCTGATCGAACACCTGCACGAGCGGGGCGGCGAGTACGACCGCATCCTGGCCGGCCCCTATCTCTTTGGCCTGTCTTTTGTTGCGGCGCAGGTCTATCCGCGGAAAACCCTTCTTGTGCCCTGTCTCCACGACGAGCCGTTCGCCTATCTCGAAATCATGAAGGAGTTGTTCGGCGCCGTTTCCGGCTTCGCCTTCAACACCGAGCCGGAGCGGGCCCTCGCTCGGAGCCTGTTTGAACTCCCGCCGGAAAAGTGCGCCGTGGTCGGGATGGACATCGAGCCGTTCGAGGCCGATCCCTCGGCCTTCGCGCGGGCCCGGGGGCTGGACCGTCCCTACGTGCTCTATTGCGGCCGGCGCGAGGGCGGCAAGGGGACGCCCCTGCTCTGCGAGTACATGCAGGCCTTCCGCGAGCGCACCGGCGAGGACGTGCGGTTGGTGTTCACCGGCAGCGGGCCCATCGAGGCGCCCGCGGAATTGCAGCCGTTCATTCTCGACGCCGGCTTCGTGTCCGAACGGGAGAAACACGAGGCCATGGCGGGCGCGCTGGCGTTCATCCATCCGTCGGTGAACGAAAGCCTGGGTATCGTGCTGCTGGAGTCCTGGCTGGCCCGCGTGCCGGCGCTGGTCCACGCGGGCGGCGAGGTCTTGCGCTGGCAGTGCCGGAGGTGCAACGGCGGACTCTGGTTCCGGCACTATCCCGACTTCGAGCAGGAACTGCTCCTGCTCCTGCGCCGGCCGGAACTCCGCCGGAAGATGGGCGCCGCCGGGCGGGAGTATGTCCTCCGCGAATACTCGCGGGCGGCGATCCAGGAGCGGCTGTTCGCGGCACTGGACCGTTGATCCATAGTATCCCCCCAGCGCACCCCCTCATCCCCTCCAAACTCGCGGTCGCTATTTATAAAATGTGATCAAGCATTGGTGGGCATGCCGGCAGGAAAAACGTCCTTCACTCTTTTCTCGGTTATATCGTAACATTCTCATATATATAATATTACGACTCGGCGCACCCCTACGTTCATCGCCCGTTTATTACTGTCACATTTTATAAATAGTGACAGGTGGATTCGCGGCTTGGGCAAAGTAAAGGAGGATCGGTTGGCTTCGTTTTCCCGCGGGCCGCTTCACGCCGGGAGGGGGGGCGGACCGGGCCCGCGTTTGCATCGCAGCCGCCGACTGTGTTATATCCAAATCCCCATGAGGCGCGCCATACATCAACTCGTCGCCGGCTTCAGTCACGGGGACGCGATCAGCAACGAGGCGCTCGTCCTGCGCGGGATCTTCCGAGCCTGGGGCCATGAGTCGGAGATCTTCTGCGAGGCGCGACGCATCCTGCCCGAGCTGCGGGGCGAGGCGCGGGACATCGCCGGCGCGAAAGAGGCCTTCCGGCCGGACGACGTCGCCTTTCTCCACCTCTCTATCGGCTCGCCGGTCAACGACCTCTTCGCCGAACTCCCCTGCCGCAAGGCGATCCTCTACCACAACATCACGCCACCCGAATACTTTCGCGGCATCCAGGAGCAGATCGCGCACAACCTCGCCAAGGGCCGCGAACAGGCCCGGCGCCTCGCCGGCGCGGCGCAGGTCGTCCTCGCGGACAGCCGCTTCAACGCCGACGAGCTCGAAGCCTGGGGGTTCGGCCCGGCCGGCGTGCTGCCCCTCGTCCTCGACCTCGCGCGCCTGCGCGACCCGGCGGACCGCGCCGTGCTCAAGGAATACGACGACGGCATGGTCAACGTCCTCTTCGTCGGGCGCTGCGTGCCCAACAAGCGTATCGAGGACTGCCTCGCGGCCTTCCACTATTTCCAGCGCTACGTCGAGCCCGCCTCGCGTTTCATCCACGCCGGTTCGTTCGCGGGCGTGGAGCACTACCACGCGATGCTGCTGACCATGATGCGCGACCTGCGGCTCCAGAATGTCGAGTTGATCGGATCCGTCCGGCAGGACGAGTTGAACGCCTGCTACAAGTCAGCGGACCTGTTCCTCTGCATGAGCGAACACGAGGGGTTCTGCATCCCGCTGATCGAGAGCCTTGTGCATGACGTGCCCGTGCTCGCCTACGCCGCGGCCGCCGTGCCGGGCACGCTCGACGGCGCGGGCGTGCTGTTCCGCGAAAAGCAGTTCGACCTCGCCGCCGAGATGATGGGCCGGCTGGCCCGCGACGAGGCCCTGCGCGGGGCCGTGCTGAAAGGCCAGCGCGAGCGTCTGGCGCGGTTCGAGGCGCGCGACCTGGCCGCGGAATTGCGCACGCACTTGGCACCGCTGCTGGACCGTTGATCCTTCCGGAGCGCCTGTAGCTCCGGCGCTCTGCCGCCGAAGCACATCGGGCGATTTCCGCCGACAGAGCGGCGGAACTACAGCGGAAATCATGCCCCGTTGTAACCCGCGGGGATTTGGACTACCATGCGCTCCATGACAGAATCTGTTTCCAAGCGCCGCTTCGGATGCCTGCACGTCTTCCTTTTCGTACTGGCGGCCGTGGCGCTGACCGCCGTCATCAGCTTTTTCGTCTTCCGCGCCGTTTATTTCCCGTCGGCCTTCAAGCCGGTCACCCTCAACGCGCGCGAGGAGAAGGCGCTCGAGGCCAAGCTGGAACGGCTGGATTTCACGGCGAACAACGCCCCCGCGGCGCCGGAGCCCGAGCCGTACAGCGAGGAAGGCGCGGAACGCACGATCCGCCTCACCGAAAAAGAGCTCAACGCCCTGCTCGATCGAAACACCGACCTGGCGGGCAAGCTGGCCATCGACCTCTCGGAAAACCTCGTGAGCGCCAAACTGCTGATCCCGCTGGACGAGGACTTCCCCGTGTTCGGCGGACGTACCCTGCGGGTCCGGGCGGGCTTGAAGGTGCGGCTCTCCGGCGAAAAGCCGGAAGTCGTGTTCCAGGGCTTGAGCATCATGGGCATCCCGCTGCCGGCCGCGTGGCTCGGGGGAATGAAGGACGTCAACCTGCTGAACGAAACCGGCGGGGACCAGGGATTCTGGAAGACCTTCGCGGGCGGGATCGAAGACCTCCGCGTCGAGGACGGCCAAGTCCGCATCAAGCTGAAGAAGTAGCGGCCGGGCTCCGCCCGATCTTCCGGTACACTTCCAGCCGGCCGTCGAACCCACCCAGGTCCACCGTTTGCCGGGATTGCAGTTGGAGGGAAGTTCCCTCGGGCCCGAGGCGCAACGGGTTGACGAAAACAAGCCGGCCGCCGGGCTTCAACGCCCGCGCGGCGACGCGGAAGAAGTCCCCGAAGAATCCGCGCATGTCCGGGATGCGTATCCGTCGGCCCATGGGCGGGTTCGTGATGATGAGCGTGACGCTCCCCGGGCCCAGCCACTCGACCTCCGAAGATTCGCGGAAGTCGCAACAGGTGAACCGCGCGGGAATGGACTCCAATTTCGCCGCGGCAAAATTATCCCGGGCGATGGCCAAGGCCTCCAGGCTCATATCCGTCCCGTACACCTGCCGCACGCCGCCCCGCAGCGCCCGCTCGATCAATTCCAGCCCCGAGCCGCAGAAGGGATCCCAGACGATCTCCCCCTCGGCCCGGCCCGCCAGGCGCGCCAGGCACGCCGCCAGCGGCGGGTGCGACGCGGCGGCCACGTCGGCCCGGCGATAGAAAAACCGCGGATCGGGCGCCAGCCGCGGCCGCAACTCCACGGAGCGGCCGCGCCCGTGCGGGTGGATATCCACCGCCCACGGGGCGCCCCGGGGGTCGTTCAGGATTTCCGGGCACAGCGCATAGGCCCGGTTCGCCACGAGCCGCACCGCCCCCCGCTGGTGGCCCCTGGAAACAAACTCCAGGCGGTAACGCGGCGCGCCGTCCGTGAAAGCGTCAAACAACCTCCGTGCCATGGGCGACGCGATGGCCGACGCCAGCGCCTCGACGTCGTCCGCGGGAGCGGCGCCCAGGACGAAGTTGACGGTACTGAAACAGCGCAGCGCGTACAGGTCGGCCAGGGAAAACGGCGCCGAAGGCGTGATCGCCACCAGGCCGCGCCGAAGTTCGATGCCGCGAAATCGGCCGGCCGCCACCAGTCGCTCTGCGGCTTCGTCCCGGACGATCTCTTCCAGCCCGCGCCGGCAGCGCAGGTGGATTCGCAATCCCTCGAACCGGGAAAATAGGTGATCCATTCGGATGGTACTGGGGCCTTGCCGGCGCGCGACGCGGGCCCTGACCTTCTGCTCGGTCTGCGGGAGCAAACCCCGGGCCGCCTTCACGGCCTCCAGCGTGGCCCGCCCGCCGATTTTATCCAGCGACCGGCCCAGGTATTTCCGCTCGCGGTCGCCTTCCGCCGTCCGTAGCAGCGCGAGCAGTTCCGCCTCCTCGCCCGGCCCGGCGCCGAGTTTGGGCAGGGCGGTCATGGCGTAGCGGCGTATCTTCTCGTGCGGGTCGCGCAGCAGTCCCGCCAGCCATGATCGTACTTCGGCCCGCTGCGCCGCCGTGCCGGACGACGCAAACGCGGCGCCCACGGCGCGAATCACCGCCACCCGGGCCATCCGCTCCCGGGGCGAAGCGCTGTTGAACCGCGGCACCTCGTCCGCCCACAACCGGTCGCGCGGCAGGCCGCGCAGTTGCCGGTAGAGCTCCTTGTCGGATTTCATGACGCGGGGAAAATCGCGATCCGGAGTTGCGTGCAGCCGTACGGGACCAGCGTGATCCATTCCACCTTCCGCGACGCGTGGGCCAGCGTACCCGCCGCCGGCAGCGGCGGCGTCATCAGGAAATCGCCGCGCCGCGTGCCGTGCCACTTGTCGCGCAGCACCGTCAGGCGGCGCGCGCGCCAGCCGGGGACGCGGACGGCGGGGACGCGCAGCGCGACCGGCGGCTCGGCCCACGGATTTTCCAAACATTGGAAAAATTTCCCGGATTTTTTCCAATCATTGGAAATTTTTTGGCGATTTTTTCCAATCATTGGAAAAATCACCTCCATGTTTTTCCAATGTTTGGAAACTTTCGGCAGGGCGTAATTCCAGGGGCCCGCGGGCCGGAGATTCCACGCCGGGAACTCGTCGCTGGACCGCTTGTCCCGCCGGTCGCGCCGGCGGCGGGCCGGGATGGGCAGGGCGAAGAGCAGCGGTCCGCGCCGCACGCAGACCCCGCCGCCGGGCTGGCGCTCGAGCCGGACGTCCATCGGCAGTTCCAGTTCCAGCCGGTCGCCGTCGCGGAACGTCCGCCGCACCTCGACGAACGTCCCGCGCTTCAGCGCGCCCGCGAAAGGCGCCCCGTTGATTTGCAGCCGCGCGCGGCGGCACCAGCCGGGGACACGGAGGGACAGGGAAAAAAGCGCGGGCCGGGGTGTGCGGACGGCGAAGCCGATCTTCTCTCCGAATGGATAATCTGTTTCCTCGGAAATGGTTACGCCGCGGAACGTGACGACCGAGGGCCCATAGAACGTCGCGGCGAGGCCGCGGCCGGGCCGCTCCATCCACATCCTCGCGGCGAAATTCGGGCCGATGCGCGTCACGTTGCCCGGGCAGCACTCGGTGGCCGGGTTGGGCCGGTAGGACTTGTGGGCCCAGCCGAACCCGTGCTCGTGGTGATTGGCACTCGCGTCGGCGACGACCTGGTTGGGGCTGGAGAAATACTGGAGGGCCTTGAAGTCCGGCAGCGTCGCGCCGGGCGCGGCGTTGAAGACGGTGTTCTCGATCCAGTCGGCGTACGAGGCGTCGCCGGTGGCCATGAGGAGGTAGCCCAGGCTCCAGGCGGCGTCGGCGATGACACAGGTCTCGTGGCCCGCGTGCGCGGCGCGGCCGTGGAGGTGCTCGGTTGAACTCGGCACGCCGTCGGGCAGGACGTGATCGCGGGCGAGCTTGCGCCAGGCGTTGAGCGAGGCGCGCAGGGCCCTTTGGTTGCCCGTGTGCAGGAAGAGAATGGCGGGCAGCTTCGAGATCTCGCAGTAGTTCACGCCATGGTCCCGCGCGGGCGCGCGGGAGAGCATGTTCCGAAGGCCGGCGGCCGCCGAGGGGTGCCGGCGATTGAAGCCGGCGAGCGTTTTCCGGGCGAGGTCCAGCAGGCGAGGGTTTCCGGTCCGGCCGTACACCCAGAGCATGATTTCGACGTTGCACACGTTGCGCCAGACGTGAAAGGCCTCCGTGCTGGAAAGATAGTGCCGCGTCAGCTTGCGCAGGACCGCGGACTGCTTCGCGGCGGGCGTTCCGCCCATGACCGCGCGAAAGAGCACGGCATGCGGCCAGCGCTCACATCTCCCCTCTTTTGTGTTCTTTTTTAGAACAGCAGGGCCGAGATATCCATCGGCATCAGGGCGATCAAGAACATGATCGAGTTGGCGGAAGGCCTTGCGCAGCAGTTCGTTGTCGCCCAGCAAAGCGCCGAGGCGGGCCATGCCGTCGATCCAATAAGCGGTCTGCTCGTAGGGCCACCAGGAACGGAGGGCCCGGCCGTCCCGGCGAATGGGATCGTCCCGCCAGCCCCGGGTGTCGAACGGGTAGCCCGCGTGATCGAGGTGGCCAGTCAGGCCGTCGCGCTGGCGCTCGAGCCAGCGGCGAAGCCAGCCGGACGGACGAATCGAGGCAAGATCGAGTTCCCGGAAAATGCCGAAATAGCGGACGTGTTTTCCGGCCCGCGGGGATACGGCTCGCGGGGACGCTCGCCCTCCAGGAGTTGAAGTGTTCTTCATGGAAAGGCGAGGATTCCCGCGAGCGGTCAGAACCCGTCCATGAACAACAGCGCGCGCTGGGCGGGGGCGGTGACGGTGTAGGTCTGGTCGCCCTCGCGGACGCTGGTGTTCGGCATGCCTTTCAGGTCCAGTCCGATGCCGTCGCTGATGAGCCGCCACCGGCCGTGCGGGAAGGGCACTTCGAAGGAGATGGGCTTGTCCCCGGCGTTGAGCAGCACGATGAAGCCCGAGCCGTCGTGCCGCTTCGGCGCGTTGACGATGTAGCCGAGCGCGCGGGGGTCGTCCGGCATGATCCAGCGGTAGTAGCCCGCCGGGGGCCGGCTGGTGACCCGGAACGCGGCGCCCTCGGGGCTCCTCCGCAGCTGCATGAGGCCCTGGTAGTAGGCCAGCGTCTCGGCGGCCATCGGCCGGTCGCGGTCCGTCCAGCGCACGGCATTGACGTCGTCGCCCCGGTCGAACGTGTTACTGATGCCGCGCTTGCTGCGGAGGAATTCCTGGCCCGCGTTGATCATGGGGATGCCGAGCGAGGTGAAGACCACGGTCGCCCCCAGGCGATTGGCGGCGACGTCGCGCTCCTCGAGGTTCCGGCCGTCCTTGTCCGGGCGGCTGCTGAACTCGTCCACGAGGGCCATGTCGTCGTGGCTTTCGATGTAGTTGACGCTCTGCATCGGGTGGGCGGCCCAGGTGTCCACGGAGCCGAGGATTTTTTTCTGGAGCCAGTCGCGGTTGTGGCGGCCGAGGGCGAAATCCTTGGCGGCGTAGCGGAACTCGTTGTTCCAGGCGGCCCACTCCGAGCCGCGGAGTTGGTACTTGTTCTCGCCGCGCAGGCTCCACGGCTCGCTGATGAGGAGGACGTTCGGGTTCACCCGGCGGGCGGCCTCGGCGATGGCGTACATGGTGTCCATGTCGATGAGCTCGGCGAGGTCGAGCCGGAACCCGTCGACGTGGTGCTCCTTCATCCAGTAGACGATGTTGTCGACGATGAAGCGCCGGACCATCGGGTTCTCGGTGCGGACGTCGTTGCCGCACTTGCTGTAGTTGCTGTACTCGAAGTCCGGGTCCAGCCGGAAGTAGTACTTCTTGTCGATCAGCGCGAAGAGGTTCGGGTAGCCGACGTGGTTGTAGACAAGGTCGAGGATCACGGCCATGCCCTGGTTGTGCAGGTCGTTGACCATCTGCTTGAACTCGTAGTACTGCGAGCCCGTCAGGGGCGCGCGGCCGTAGGAGGCCTCGGGCGCGAAGAAGTAGACCGTGCTGTAGCCCCAGCTGTAATCGCGCGTGCCGTTGTTGAATTCGTTCGGCGGCATGAACTCTATCGCGTTGATGCCAAGTGAGTTAAGATGATCCACCCCGGTTCCCAGCCCCGCGGTCGCGGGGATGCCGGCGAAGGTGGCGGCGAGGTCCCGGGGCACGCCCGAAGACGGGTGCATGGTCAGGTCGCGGACGTGGGCCTCGTAGATCAGCAGGTCCTGCGGGTCGGGCGTTTTCCAGTGCTGGTCCGTCCAGCCGCCGAACCACTGGTTGGTGGCGTCGGGATCGATGACGATGGCGTTGTTCTCCGCGTGCGCGACGGCGCGGGCGTACGGGTCGCCGACGTTGGCCCAGACGTTGAAGCCCTCGCCGTTGCCCATCGGCCCGTCCACGTTGTAGGAGTAGTAGCGGCCGACGTCGAGGCCGAGCAGGGAGATTTCCCAGACGCCGTCCTCGGGGTCCATCCACATCGGGTAGCGCTCCGCGGGATCGAGGCGCTTGTACTGGGGCTTGTGCACTTCGAAGGCCGGGCCTTCGTAGAGATTCAGGAAGACGCGCGCGGCGCGCGGCGCGAACAGGCGGTACGTCGTGCACCCGCGCTCGCGGTCCAGGATGGCGCCCAGGGGCTTCTCGGAGACAAACGTGTCGAACACGCCGCCGGGCGTCAGGAGCCGCCAGGCCGGCCGCGGCCCCGCTCCCTCGACGATCACGGCGGTGGTTTTCGTCAGGTCGACCGGGTTCTCCGCCACGATCCGCAGCCTGGCGCCGCCGAGGAGGGAGGGATCCACCCGCAGGTTCTCGATGCCGTTGACATCGGTGACGGCGTTCGGGGCGCCCTCGGGCGGGGATACCCATTCTTTTTCGTTGATCACGAACCGGAACAGCAGGTCGGCCTCGCCGGCGGGCAGGCGCAGGCCGTCGAGCTGCGTGGTCATCTCCCGTGTCCCCGCCGAGGTTGGCTTCAGGACCCACCGGTTGTTGGCCCCGCCGCTGCCGTCCCACCAGGTGAAGTTGCCGGCGACGACGACCTTGTCCGAGCGGGCGAGCTTGCGGCCGTAGGCCTTCTCGTCGAACACGAAGGTGATGGTGGGGCCGGAGATGAAGTAGCCCTGCAGGCTGCCCTTCTCGGGGGTCGTGACCAGGGACCATTCCTTCACGGGGTTGCCGTCCGAGAGGCGGACGGCCAGGGCCGGGTTCTCCGGCAGCTCGTCGCGGAACCGCACGCGGATCTCGCGGCGCCCCTCCACGGTGGCGTCGAAGATCGCGTCCGACTGTTTCTCCATGACGCCTTCGCCGTTCAGGAACAGCGTGCGGTCGCCGCCCTTCTCCCACTCGCCGTTGACGATGAACTTGAAGTTGTACTGCCCGTACCGGCCGGGCAGGACGCGCGAGTCGAGGCTCCACACGCCGCCCTTGAGCTGAAGGGGGTGGCGCCGGGCCCACTGGTCCCACGAGCCGCAGACCTCGACCAAGCGCGCCGCGGGGTTCTGGTAGCGCAGCCAGGGGGTCGGCGGATCGCCGGGGACATAGGTGAAATCCGGGCGCAACGGGGGCGGCTCCGCGGCCAGGACGCCCGCCGCGAGCAGCACCACCGCCACCCAGCCTGTTCTGTTCGCCATCCGGTTTTCTCCGCCTGCTATCGCGGCATGTAAGCACACGCGCCGGATCGAATCAAGCCGTCAGGCCCGGTCCTTGCGGGGGCCTCTCGACTGGTCTATAGTGCCCGTGGCCCTGGGGGCCCAACAGAAGGAGAACATCATGGAACAGAAGAGTTTTTTCGAGGTGCTTTTTGACCTGTCGTTCACGGAATTCGTGACAACCCGGCTGATCAAGGTGGTGTTCGTGCTCGGTATTATTTTTTCAGCCGTCGCGGGACTGCAGCGGATCGTCTGGGCGTTTCGCTTCAACGGCTTCGGCGGCGGCCTTTGGTCCCTCGTGATCACACCGATCCTGTTCATCGCGGCCGTGCTGCTCCTCCGCATCTGGTGCGAGATGGTGATCGCCATTTTCCGCATCGCGGAAAACACCGGCCGGCTGGCCGAGGGTTCGAAGCCGAAGGCGGACTAGCCGGCGGCCCATGAGAGGGATCCCGGCGATAGGCCTCGTGTTCCTGGCCGGGGCGGCCGCGCTTCGGGCCCAGGAAGCGGCGCCGCCGCGGATCGTACATGCGGGGCTGCTCGAGGCGAAGCAACTGGAGGAGGTCAGCGGGTTGGCGGCCTCGCGGCGGCGGCCCGACATTCTCTGGGGGCTCACGGACAGCGCGAATCCGCCCGATTTGTACGCCGCGGGATTGGACGGCTCTCACAAGGCCGTCTTCGCCGTCGTCGGCGTCACGAACCGCGACTGGGAGGATATCGACGCCTTCGACTGGAACGGCCAGCCGTGCCTGCTGATCGCGGACACGGGTGACAACGAGGCCGTGCACCCCGATAGCGCCCTGCACATCGTCGGCGAGCCGGCCGTCCCGCCCGGCCTCGCGGCCGTCCGGGGCGCGATCCCCGTGCTCCACACGATCCGTTTCGTCTACGAGGACGGTCCGCGCGACGTGGAGGCCGTCGCCGTGGATTCCGGCGAAGGCGCCATCTACCTGCTCTCGAAGCGCGACCATCCGCCGGTGCTGTATTCGCTGCCGCTGGAGGACGCGGCCACGGGGGGCGTGCGCACCGCCCGGCGCGTCGCGACGGTGCCGCATATCCCGCGGCCCACCGCGGAGGACCTGTCGGAGGACCGGCAAAACGGCCGGTTCCGCTCGCAGGTCACGGCGATGGATTTCGCGCCCGACGGCTCGGCCGCCTCCGTGCTGACGTACAAGAACGCCTACCGCTTCCCGCGCGCCCCCGGGGAAAGCTGGGCGGACGCTTTCCGCCGCCCGCCCGAAACGATCCGCCTCCCCCGGATGCGCCAGGCCGAGTCGCTCTGCTACACGGCGGACGGCAAGGCGATCTACATCACCAGCGAGCAACGCCCCTGCCCGCTCCTCCGCCTGGAGTGGGCGGAGCCATAGCGCCGGAGGTGCCCCTTCCGCGCCGGCCTGATCCTTCCGAACCCTGGCCCGGACCGTGCCCCCGGCTCGTTCCCGAGCCGCGGGCGCCAGGCTCTCTGCCGGATTCATGCCGCTGGCTGCACGGGCCTCGATGCGACGCGGCGATATGGTGGGACTACATCGATGCTGGGCCGATACTCTGGCGCCATGCCCGGATCCAGTTTCTTCGCTGAACGATCCGGCCGCCGCCGGAGGCCGGCGAATCTGAATCGGGCGCCAGAAGGCGCACCATGAGCAACAGGCCCTTTTTTACGCCGCCTGCGCACCCGGCGGCCTCATACCAAATCCGGGTGAATGCGGGTAGATTTCGGGCTCGCAGGAGCTCGCCCCTCCATGATTCCTGCCACTGGAGGGCGGAGCTCTGCGACGCCGTTCGTACCGCCTCTCACCCGTACCTGGTA